>JAFWJY010000161.1 GCA_017514525.1 Solobacterium sp.
CGGAACCATTTGATATTCAGGAATATATGACCAAAGGGGTAGAGCGTGTTGTAGGAGATGCGCTGAAGGCGACCTTCAAAGATCCGCGCGAAAGTGCATTCCTGGTAAAGTTTGCGGCTGCCAGTGCACAGGCTTCCAAAAAACGCAGAATTGCAGAGAACAACGGGGAACATATACCTCCGTTTCTGATTGCCAGTATCACCAGTCAATGTAACCTGCACTGTGCGGGCTGCTATTCCCGCAGCAATCACGCAACCGTTGATGAAGAGCCGGTAGAACAGCTATCCTGTGAAGATTGGAAGAAGATCTTTAAAGAAGCGGATGAAATGGGAATCAGTTTCATCATGCTGGCAGGAGGGGAACCGACATTACGTTATGATGTGATCGAGGCGGCTGGCAGCGTCAGATCGATTCTGTTTCCAATTTTTACGAATGGCCTGTTTCTCAGCAAACGGTATTACGAACTGTTTGATCGGTGTAGGAATCTGATTCCGATTCTCAGTATTGAGGGGGAACAGAAGATCACGGATGAACGGCGTGGTGAAGGGGTCTACGAAAGCCTCATAGAAACAATGGATATTCTTCATGAAAAAGGACTGATTTACGGAGCTTCTGTAACAGTCACAAAGGAAAACATCCGTGAGGTGACCTCTGATGAATTCCTGAAGAAGCTGTCTCTTCGCGGCTGTAAGGCAGTGATTTTTGTGGAGTTTGTACCGGTAACTGACGAAAGTGCACATCTTGCGCCGGAAGAACTGGAACGGGAATATCTTCAGCAGGAAATTGCACGCCTGCGCAGGGATCACTCCGAAATGGTATATGTCGCGTTTCCGGGTGATGAGAAAAGTTCTGGCGGCTGCGTGGCAGCTGGAAGGGGCTTCTTCCATATCAACTCCCATGGAGGCGCTGAACCATGTCCATTCTCTCCGTACTCCGACATCAACATTCGCAATACTTCGCTTCATGCGGCCATCCAGTCACCGTTATTCAAGGCACTGCAGAGCGGTGACATTCTGCTGGATGATCATGCGGGTGGATGCGTTTTATATGAAAAGAAAGACCAGGTGGAAGCCCTGCTGGAACAGGAGCGTACAGCTGGAAAGTGAAAAAGAGGCGAACCTCTTTTTCTTTCTATTCAGGATTGTCGGACTTTCCGGATATCAGCAGTATATTCTATCCCTACGGTTATGAATTATCTGTTTTCTTGTGAAGGTTAACGACAATGATTCCAATGGAAACAAGAATCAGTGCCAGCAATCCATTCCAGGAGAACGCCTCTTTGTTTTCACCAAGGAATACTGCGGATAACAATACACCCATGACAGGATTCAGGAAGCCAAGGATTGATACACGGCTGACGGGATTGTACTTCAGAAGGATGCCCCACAGCGTGTAGGCACCTGCTGAAATAAACCCCATGTAAAGAAGGTTCCAGATACAGGCAGGACTGTGGAATACTAACGATCCACCCATAAAAACTCCGATCAGAAAGACAATGATTCCACCAATAAAAAACTGATAGCCGCTCAGTACAACCGGATCTACTTTCTGGGAATAGATTTTAATCATACAGCCGGAAAGCGCATAGAAGATGTCGGCTGCCAGCATCGCTCCTTCTCCATTCAGTGTTACGTTGCTGCCGTCAAAAATTGCCTTAAATCCACCAAGCAGTAAAACAATTCCAAGAAATCCTGTAATGCAGCCAATCCATTTTCTGGCTGTCATCCGTTCCATGCGAAATAGGTATGCCGCAAACAGAATGGCAAGGAAGTTGCCGGAAGCGTTAATAATCGAACCGCGCACACCAGTCGTATTGGCCAGGGAAAGAAAGAAGAAATAGTACTGAAATACGGTCTGAACAAATGCAAGCGGCAGTATATACTTCCAGGAAGCTGGTTTTGGAAACAGGAACTTTCGTTTCAGGAGAGAACCAAACAGAATGGTCATGATGCCGGCGATGGTAAAACGGGCACCTGCAAGCATAAGTCTGGATGCGGTATCAGATCCATCAATCTGAAACAGCTGGTAAGCAATCTTAATGGCAGGTGTTGCGCTGCCCCATAGAATGCAGCAGAACAGTGCCGCCAGAAATACAACAAGCGGTTTTGTCCAGATTGTCTGTTTTTCTTCCATAAGCTACCTCCTGAGGAAATCCCATCCATTGTAATGGAGAATTTGCAGAAAGAAAGGCATAATGACCGACAAAAAAAGCTGTACAGAGTGTACAACTTTGGAACGTATAATGGAGATTCTGCTAACTCATCTGATGAGTTCAAAGGGATTCCTGTCCAAGACTGATGCGGGAGGCGATCAGTTTGGCAAGGAAGTAGAGCAGTGCACATTCTTCTTCCTGCCAGATTCGATGGCTTCTGGGCTCTGCCACAATGAGATGTCCAAAGGTCTCATTGTCCATACCGATACGGACAATTAACAGTGCCTCTGTTTCCCGATTCTGCAGGAACTGCAGAAACTTTGGATAGTTGCTGAAGAGCGCCAAATTATGATCTTCAATGAGGTTGTCCGTATAAATCTCATCCATCATGAACTGGGTCAGATTTTCAATTTCATAATTCTCATCAGGATGTCGGACCGAACGTAGGATGCCATTTGTTCCGGTATAGAACAGATCTGAAATATGTATTTCCTCCTTAATGGTAGGGAATGCCGACAGCATTCTGTTCTTCAGCCCTTTAGCCATTTCGAAGGCGCGCACCAAATTCTGCATATTACGGTATATACCGCGGGTTCCCAATCGGTTGATCTGAATGTTCTTATGCAATTCTTCTACATAGATAATGTAGCAGTTTCTGCCTTTGGTCTTACCGCGATAGAGTGCTTTGTCAATTAATGTGAACAGTTCATCATAGTTTTTCGCGTCTGACGGGTAAGTGGCACAGCCGATTGTAGCTGTCACATACGGGCTGCATTCTGCCATCTTCACATTTCTGCGAACGACGGCCTCACTTTCATACATCTCTTTGAGGAATGATTTCTTATCCTCATACTGGAGATTTTCAAAATCTACATACAGGAATTCATCTCCGCCAAAGCGGCCCACAAGACCAATGCCATCGAGGTACTTTGTGAAGTGCTCACTCATATCCTTCAAAACAGTATCACCGGCGGAATGCCCATAATTGTCATTGATGAATTTGAAGTTATCCAGATCCATGAGACCTAAGGTGAACGGAGTTCCATCCGCAATCAGGGAACGGACAAAGTCAACAAAAAACGGACGCGAAACCACACCGGTAAGGGAATCCAGCATCCAGTCCAGTTCAGTATCCTTTAATTTTTCTTTGAAAAATGTATATTTTTCCAGTTGTTCCAGATTATACATGAGACCTCAAGTATCTCTATTATATCGAAAAAACAAATATGTGAGGGAAAAAGGAACTGACAGCTGAACGCATCCTGCCCAATCGTGTCAGTTTGGGGAGTGAAATGACAAAACTGGTAATAATCCATCCAGCCTTAAAAACACGTGACATTATTAATTATATACAGCATAAGGAGGGAACAGAATGGAGCTGAAAGCGTTGAATTGCCCGAGCTGCGGCGCGTCCGTCAGTATTCAGGCAGGTGAAAAATTAGTCAAATGTCCATATTGCGATACGACAATCTCCGCTCAATACGGAGAGGATGAGCAGCGCATGACAGGCGGTACGCAGTTTACCGATCAGAAGACCGGTCAGCCGTTAGCCAGTGCAATCATACCAGAAGGATGGAATACGCAGGGTTTCCTGTTCGATCAGCAGATCGATGATATTACTCCGTTTGCGACGGTTATCAATGCGTACAATAATGACCAGACGATGCAGCTGACAAGCCGCTCAGGCGAGCGGTGGATGCAGTTGCTGACAAAGTCGCTGCTGTCCATGTCAACACCAAAGAATATTCAGAAAAACTATCTTGATCCTCAGGATTACCTGTGCGAATATGCGGCGCGTACGCTTGGCATTGAAATCGCACCAAAATCCTTTGGGACGATTTCCACGCGCTACAGTCAGAACAAGAATATCGAAGCACAGCGAATCATAGGCCGATTTAATGAGAATGCCCGGATCATCCTGCCAAATGTACAGTGCGACTATCGCCTTCAGAATGTGTTGTGTGAATCTTATGCGGTGATTGGCCGGTATCAGAAAGATGGCAGGGAGTACTCCCTGATCATGGGTGGAGATCTGTATGGCCTGGAATACTATGATGCCTCCCCGATGGCATCCCTTGGAAGAGGTATTACCGGCGGCATTGGTAAACTGTTCGGCAGTGCTGGAACTGCCGCATCACAAAATTCAGGGGCTGGACTTGGTACGGTGTTCAGCGAGACCATGAACGCCCTGAAGAATGGCAGTGAATCCATGTTCAGCATGGACTTCATCAAGGGAGGCGGATTGGTTGGCGCAATGCGGCGTCAGAAAGAACGCATGGATCAGGAACAGCAGGCTTCACGCATGAATGCACAGCCAAGGACGCCTGAAGCACCGCAGGAAGTAAAAGGCCCTGTTACGTTTGGTCACGCCAGGGAAGCAGGCCAGGCAGTGGATGCAATCGAATGGGGCGCCAAGCGGATCTATTATGCCGCTGGACCTTCCAGTCAGGAAGAGAATCTGATCAAACAGTTTATGATCTTTGCCGGTTCCTACCGAATGGATCAGGGGCTGGAGCAGCGGCTGGAACAGATTCACCAGCAGGTTCGACAGCAGGAACAGATGTCTCTGCAGAACGCGACCGGCTATGCTATGGCTTCCCAGCAGGCCAACATGCAGCGGCAGGCACAGATTTCACAAACACTGCAGCAGTCCAGCAACATAGTCATGCAGGGCTGGGAAAACCGTCAGGCTGCACAGAGTCGTATGTCCAACAATTTCTCGGAAGCGATCCGTGGGGTAAACAGCTATTCCACAACAGATGGCCGGACGGTAGAACACAGCGTTGTTTCTGATCATGTCTACCAGAACAAGTACGGTGATACGGTTGGTATATCCGGCACTGGTCTCAGTGAAAAGGAAATGAATGATCTGGGGCTTACCGAGCTGAACAGGAAATGACGAGACGAAGAACTGCGGCAGTTGGATTTCTGCAGCAGTTTTTAAATTTTGCCATTCCTGCAGGTTCATGCAGTAAAAAAAATTACAAATAGTCAAAAGTGTTCACATTCAGTATCAAAAATAATTGATGTATTTGCATGCATGAAGTATAGTTTGAATATATTTACAAACCAATGAGGTGAAGATAACGGCAGATATGATCTCAAAGAGAGTCCGGGTAGGTGCGAGCCGGGCAGAACTACAGTCTGTCAAATGGATCACTGAGGGCAGGGTCAAAGGATTTCCGAGTATTCCCTGACGCATGGAGAGCAGCGTTACAGGCTCCGGGATATGATGGTATCTCATATGAGTGCGCACAGATTGTGCGAAAAAGGGTGGCACCGCGAACAAGTATTCGTCCCTGATGGAAAACGATTTCCGTCAGGGTTTTTTTGGAGGTGACTGTATGGATATTCTGAAACAGCTGAGTGATCACGCGCGAAGCCGGGTAATTGAAAAGAAACACAATATACCGGAAGAGGAAATGAAGAATCTTGCGCTCCAGATAACCCCCCCGAAGAAAGATTCATTTCGGACAGCTTTGGAACATACAGGAATGAGCTTTATATGTGAATGCAAGAAAGCATCCCCGTCGAAAGGAATAATTGATTCGGAATTCGTATACCGAGAGATTGCGGAGGATTATGTGGCCGCCGGGGCAGATGCGATCTCCTGTCTTACAGAACCACGGTACTTTCTTGGCGATGACCGGTATTTGAAGGAAATCTCTGTATTGCCGGTTCCTGTCTTGCGAAAAGATTTCATTGTTGACCCCTATATGATTTATGAGGCAAGAACGCTCGGCGCATCTGCTGTTCTGTTGATTGTGGCTATCCTGCAAAGAGAGGAGCTTCAGGAGTATTTGGAGGTTGCACATTCGATTGGATTACATGCACTTGTAGAAGTACATGATGAAGAGGAAGCCGCTGCTGCGGTAAGCAGCGGAGCGAAAATAATTGGAGTGAACAACCGGAATCTGCGGGATTTCAGTGTTGATATAAACAACAGTATCCACCTACGGGACAGAATTCCCGGGAATATTCTCATGGTCGCGGAAAGTGGCATCCGATCTAGAGAAGACATCATCCGAATGGAAAATGCAGGCATCAGCGGGGTGCTCATTGGAGAGACTCTCATGAAGGCAAAAGACAGAAAAAAGATGCTGAAAGAACTGAAAGGAGAAATGACAGTATGATCCGCGAAGCAATCGAAAAAATTTCCAACAAAGGTGACCTCACGTATGAAGAAGCTTACATGGTAATGAACGAAATCATGGAAGGAAAAACCACACAGACGCAGAATGCCGCTTTTCTCGCGGCACTGTCCACAAAGAGCACAAAAGCTGAGACGATTGATGAGATTTCGGGATGTGCGGCAGCCATGCGTGAACACTCGACTCGGGTACCGCATGATGGGATTGATGTTCTGGAGATTGTCGGCACTGGTGGAGATGGAGCGCACTCATTCAATATTTCAACGACTTCAGCGTTTGTAATTGCGGCATCCGGTATTAAAGTCGCAAAACATGGAAACCGAGCAGCTTCATCTCTCTGCGGAACGGCAGACTGTCAGGAAGCACTGGGCGCGAATATCAATCAGGATCCGGACCAGGCACTGTCATTGCTGAAGCAGGTGGGGATGTGTTTCTTCTTTGCACAGAAATACCATACCGCTATGAAATATGTCGGTGCGATCCGCAAGGAACTTGGGTTTCGTACGGTATTTAATATTCTCGGTCCACTGACCAATCCGGCAAAACCGGAATACTTCGTACTTGGTGTCTATGATGAATACCTCGTGGAGCCGCTTGCGAAAGTACTGGATAAGCTTGGTGTAAAGCGTGCATTAGTGGTTTATGGGCAGGAAAAACTGGATGAAATCTCTGCGGTCGGACCGACAACAGTGTGTGAATTGAAAGATGGATACTATCGCTCATCGGTTATCCGACCGGAAGATTACGGCCTGAAGGGCGGTACAAAAGAAGATTTGAAGGGCGGTACGCCAGAAGAAAATGCAGTAATCACTCGCGAAATACTGAATGGAACGATTCGCGGGACACGCCGCAATGCAGTAGTACTGAATGCCGGCGCCGGAATTTTCGTTGGTGGGAAAGCGGATTCCCTTGCGGAAAGCATACAAATGGCAGAACGACTGATCGATGACGGATCTGCTTTTCGGAAGATGGAAGAATATATTGCGGCGACAAATGCATTATGACACGGGTGAAATTATGCGGGCTGATGCGGCCGCAGGATGCTGCTGCCGCAAATGATGCTGCACCGGATTTAGCAGGAATGATTGTCTCGCCAGGCTTTCGGCGGAGTGTATCACGTGATATTGCTGCAAAGATACGCAGGACGCTCAGTAAAGAAATCAGTCTGTGCGGTGTATTTGTAAACGCATCTTTGGAAGAGATAGAGTCTTACCTTGCGGAAGGACTGATTAATGCCGTACAGCTTCACGGCAATGAAGATAACAAATTTATCGATGCATTGCGAAGCGCATATCCGCAGATTCCGGTCATCAAGGCATTTGTCATTCAGGGACTAGACGATATTCGCAAAGCGGAAGCTTCGCATGCAGATCTTGTGCTGCTTGATGGCGGAAGCGGTCAGGGAGCAGCATTTGATCATAGCCTGCTTTCCGACGTAAGCCGTGACTATATTCTTGCCGGGGGATTGGATCCGGATAATGTGGGTAATCTGGTGCGGTACTTGCGTCCATGGGGAGTGGACACCAGTTCAGGTATTGAAACGGATGGAGAGAAAGACCCAAAGAAAATGACAGCGTTTGTGAAGAACGTCAGAACGGAGGACAGCGGAGTATGACAGGAAACGGACGATTCGGAATCCATGGAGGACAGTATATTCCAGAAACACTGATGAATGCCGTGATTGAACTTGAAGAGGCGTATAACCGTTATAAAGACGATCCGGTATTCAATCAGGAGCTCACGGAATTATTCAATGATTATGCAGGCAGGCCAAGCAGGCTTTATTATGCAAAGCGAATGACAGAGGATCTTGGCGGAGCGAAGATCTATTTCAAGCGGGAGGATCTGAACCATACCGGAGCACACAAAATTAATAATGTGCTGGGGCAGGCGCTACTTGCAAAGAAAATGGGAAAGACACGTCTGATTGCAGAAACCGGTGCCGGCCAGCATGGCGTGGCAACAGCGACAGCAGCTGCGCTGTTTGGAATGGAATGTGTGGTATTCATGGGCGAAGAAGATACCAAACGTCAGGCATTGAATGTATATCGGATGAAACTGCTTGGTGCAGATGTGGTGCCAGTCACCACAGGTACTGCCACGCTGAAAGATGCCGTTTCCCAGGCTATGCGTGAATGGACAGCGCGGATTTCAGATACTCATTACTGTCTGGGATCGGTAATGGGCCCGCATCCGTTTCCAACCATTGTCCGGGATTTTCAGGCAGTTATCTCAAAAGAGATAAAAGAACAGATGAGGCAGGCAGAGGGAAAACTGCCGGATGCTGTAATCGCATGTGTCGGGGGAGGCTCAAATGCGATTGGCTCGTTTTATCATTTCATCAATGATCTGGAAGTAAAACTGATCGGCTGTGAAGCAGCCGGACGGGGAATTGATACCTTCGAGACCGCTGCGACAATCAATACAGGACGGCTTGGTATTTTTCACGGAATGAAATCCTATTTCTGCCAGGATAAATATGGACAGATCGCCCCGGTGTATTCCATATCGGCAGGTCTCGATTATCCAGGTATCGGCCCTGAACATGCATATCTCCATGATATCGGCCGCGCAGAGTATGTCGCTGTTACAGATGAAGAGGCTGTTAACGCATTTGAATATGTTGCCCGCATGGAAGGCATTATCGTCGCAATTGAATCCGCCCATGCGCTGGCCTATGCGATGAACTACAGCAAGGTGCTTTCTGCAGATCAGTGCGTTGTTGTGACGGTGAGCGGAAGAGGTGATAAGGATTGTGCCAGCGTAGCCCGCTACCGCGGAGAGGAGATTGGCGAATGAGCAGAATCAGAAATGCGTTCAGTGGAAAAAAAGCATTTATTCCGTTCATCACCTGCGGTGATCCGGATCTTTCAACGACGGAAGAAATTGTGCTGGCGGCAGCGGAAGCTGGGGCAGATCTTATTGAACTGGGAATTCCGTTTTCCGATCCAACGGCGGAAGGTCCAGTCATTATGGCTGCAGACGAGCGTGCACTGAAAAACGGTGTGACAACAGATCAGATATTTGAGCTGGTAAAACGGCTGCGAAGCAGACTGGATATCCCGCTTGTATTTATGACTTATGCAAATGTTGTATATTCCTATGGCAGTGAGCGGTTTCTTGAAAATGCGGCGCAGGCTGGTATAGACGGACTGATACTTCCGGATGTTCCATATGAGGAAAAAGAAGAGTTTCACGCGCTCTGTCAGCAGTATGAACTTGATCTGATTTCCATGATCGCTCCTACTTCTGAGAATCGGATTGCCAGAATTGCGTCGGAAGCAGAAGGATTCCTGTATATCGTTTCATCCCTTGGGGTAACCGGGATGCGGGCAGACATCTCCACGGATATCGGCAGTATGGTGAAACTTGTTCGTGAGAATACAGACATTCCATGTGCAGTCGGCTTTGGTATTTCATCACCGGAACAGGCAGCCGCAATGGCAGAGATCAGTGATGGTGCCATTGTCGGCTCAGCGATTGTTTCCATGATTGGAACATATGGGAAAGATGCCGCAGGGCCGGTCTCAGAGTTTATCCGTTCATTGGCGGATGCGGTCCATGCTGTAAAGGGCTAGCCGGAGTGTTATCGGAACGCAAAGACAGGCGGCGTTATATGAAGGAATTAGCGAAAAATCAGACTGCAGCTGTTTCTGTATAGCAAGATATTGAAGAACTTCACGCACTTGCATAACACGGTGTGGTAGACTAACGAAGATAAGCAGTAAGTTGGAGGGAGAGAACATGCTGAAACAGGTATCTGTAATAGCCGAGAATAAGAAAGGCACGATGAACAATATTATCGGAGGTATCTCAGAAGCCGGTATTGATTTCTATAATGTTGTCAGTAATGACAGCCAGGAGTTTGGGATTATCCGGATGCTGTGTTCCAATCCGGAAGAAGCACAAAGGCTTCTTCGGGATGAAGGCTATATGGTAAAGGTAGATAATGTTCTGGGAGTCGTTATTTCAGAGAAGGTCGGAAGCCTGAATCAGCTTTTGAAGGTCATCTCGGACAGCCGTATTAATATTGATTATTTATATGTATGTTACATTCGCCAGGAGAATAATCCAGTCGCAATCATTCATGTGCAGGAACCATATGAAGTGGAAGAGTGCCTGACAAGCCGCGGCTACACCTGCATGTAACAAACACAGAAACAAATCAGAGGAGCTCCTGCGAAGAGCTTCTTTTTCTGTTGTCAGATAATGAAAATCATTGAAATAATTTTCAGGAAAAAGTTACAAATTATGAAAATAATTTGCGAGAATGTGTTGAATTGATGAAATCTTCTCAATATAATGATTGAGACTTCGTAGAAGTTAGAAATCGAGGGAAAGATTTATGAAATTCGAAAAGTTAGTTAAAGGAGGACTTGCGGCACTGATGACAATGTCCATGGTCGCTTGTTCCAACGGCGGTTCTGCTGCTCCGGCAGAAACTGCAGCAACAACTGATGGCGGCACAGAGACAACAGCAGCCGCTGCTGGCGAAGGCGCATTCAAGCTCGGTATCTCCGGACCTCTTACAGGCGGTGCTTCCGTTTATGGTCAGGCAGTTAAGAACGCAGCTGAGATTGCGGTTGAAGAAATCAATGCCAAGGGCGGCGTTCAGTTTGATTTCAAGGCTGAAGACGATGAACATGATGCAGAAAAAGCAGTTAATGCTTACAACGCTCTGAAGGACTGGGGCATGCAGCTCAGTCTCTGCACTGTTACATCCGCTCCGGGTGCTGCAGTTGCTCCGCTGTATCAGGCCGACAGCACATTCGCAATCACACCGTCCGGTTCTTCTCTTGCAGTTATTTATGCTGACTCTGCGAACCAGACAAATGCGTATGGCAATGTCTTCCAGATGTGCTTCACAGACCCGAACCAGGGTGTCGCTTCTGCTGACTATCTGAGTGCACATACAAACCTTGGCACAAAGGTTGCTGTTATCTACAAGAACGATGACAACTACTCCACAGGTATCTATGAGAAGTTCACTTCTGAAGCAGAAGTTAAGGGTCTCGAAGTTGTTTACACCGGAACATTCGCAGGTGAAGACAATGACTTCAACGTTCAGCTGACACAGGCTCAGGCTGCAGGTGCTGACGTTCTCTTCCTCCCGATCTACTATCAGCCGGCTTCTACAATCCTCAAGCAGGCTAACGATATGGGCTACAAGCCGACAGTATTCGGCGTTGACGGCATGGACGGCATCCTCTCCATGGAAGGCTTCGACACTTCCCTGGCTGAAGGCGTATATCTCCTCACACCGTTCTCTGCTGACGCAACCGATGATCTGACAAAGAACTTCGTTGCGAAGTATCAGGAAAAGTATGGAGAAGTTCCGAACCAGTTCGCAGCTGATGCATATGACTGTGTATATGCAATCGCGCAGGCTCTTGAAGCAGCAGGTGCTACAGCCGATATGTCCAATGCAGATCTCTGCACTGCTCTTGTTGGTCAGTTCACCAGCATGACATTCAACGGTCTGACCGGTACAGATGTTACCTGGAACGCAAATGGAGAAGTCTCCAAAGCCCCGAAGGCTGTTATTATCGAAAACGGTGTATACGTCGGCGTAGAAGACTAATCAAACAGATTCATTGAAAAGGTAAAGGTTGCCGATGGATTCATTGGCAACCTTATTGTATTTTTAAAGCAAGGGGGATTATGTATGGCCTTTTTATCCTATCTGATTAACGGGCTGAGTCTGGGTAGCGTATATGCGATCATCGCGCTGGGCTATACCATGGTTTATGGTATTGCCAAGATGCTGAACTTCGCACATGGCGACATCATGATGGTTGGTGCTTATGTAGCATTCTTCGCGCTGAACAGCTTCGGGCTGCCGGTGATTCCATCGGTCCTGCTGTCCATGCTTGTGACCACCTGTCTTGGTGTTGTGATCGAGCGTCTGGCTTATAAACCGCTGCGGCAGGCAACCAGTCTGTCCGTTCTGATTACCGCGATCGGTGTCAGTTATTTTCTGCAGAATGGCGCACAGCTTCTGTGGTCTTCATCGACAAAGGTGTTCCCGTCCATTATTTCCAGCGGGGCAATCAAACTCTTTGGGGGACAGCTGCAGATTTCTTACCTGACTCTGGTGACGATTGCAGTGTGCATCGCGGTTATGGTATGCCTTACCTTATTTATTAATAAGACAAAAACCGGTATGGCGATGCGTGCCTGTTCGGAAGACAAGGGTGCTGCTACGCTGATGGGCATCAATGTAAACAGGATCATTTCAATCACATTTGCGATTGGTTCCGGCATTGCGGCAGTTGCGGCAGTCCTGCTGTGTGCGACCTATCCGACACTGTCTCCAACGCTTGGCTCCATGCCTGGCATTAAGGCATTTACCGCTGCCGTATTCGGCGGTATCGGATCGATTCCCGGCGCATTCCTTGGCGGTCTGATGCTTGGGGTCATTGAAATTCTTTCCAAAGCCTATATTTCCACACAGCTCAGTGATGCAATCGTATTTACAGTGCTGATTGTTGTTCTGCTGATCAAGCCGACCGGTCTGCTTGGCCGGAAGCTGAATGAAAAGGTATAAGGAGGTGCGGTATGAAGAACGATAAAAACTTCTTTAAGAATCTCTTCAGCAACAAGTATCGCAGCCGCACGCTTTCTTTTCTGATCGTTATTGTCGGCTATATTCTGATTGAGATCATGATGGCAACCGGAAGTCTGTCCAGTATGCTGAAATCGCTGCTGGTTCCGGTAACCTGTTATATTGTTGCGGCACTTGGCCTCAACCTTAATGTTGGTGTATCAGGCGAATTGAATCTTGGTCAGGCAGGTTTTATGTGCCTGGGTGCTTTTATGGGCGTCTGTGTCTCCGGAGCGCTTGCGCCGGTTATCGCAAACGGCATTGTACGTCTGGTACTGGCAATTATTGTCGGTGCAGTTGTGGCGGCACTGTTTGGCATTCTGATTGGCATTCCGGTACTTAAACTGCAGGGTGACTATCTTGCGATCGTCACACTCGCATTCGGTGAAATCATTAAATCCCTCGTAAACAATATGTATATTGGCTTTGACGCCAATGGTTTCCAGTTCAGCTTTGTGGAAAACAAACTGCATCTGGCACCTGGCGGAAAAGCGCTGATCAGCGGACCGATGGGCGCAACTGGTACGCAGCTGGTATCTACCTTTACGGTCGGTGTTATTCTGATTCTTGTTTCACTCATCATTATTTACAATCTGCTTTACAGTAAATCCGGACGCGCCATTATGGCATGCCGTGACAACCGCATCGCAGCGGAGTCAGTCGGTGTTCATGTCGCAAATACCAAGATGCTGGCATTTGTGATTTCCGCCGCACTAGCCGGTGCAGCCGGCGCGCTGTACGGCTTGAATTATTCGACACTGGTTCCGTCTAAATTTGGCTTCAACCTGTCGATTCTGATTCTGGTTTATGTCGTACTTGGCGGTCTTGGCAATATGACCGGTACGATCATCTCTACGATTGTTCTGGTATTACTGCCGGAGCTGCTTCGTGGATTGGCTGATTACCGTATGATCATCTATTCGATCATTCTGATCCTGACGATGATTCTTACCAATAACGAAAAGGTGCGCAGCTATGTCGGAGGCCTGCGAGAAAAGCTGAAGGCACGCATCAGCAGAAAGGAGGCGGAAGCACATGAGTGAGAAGACTCCTGTACTGGAAGTAAAAGACCTCGGCATTGACTTCGGCGGTCTGACTGCGGTAAACGAATTCAACCTGCAGGTATTCAATGGCGAGATTGTCGGTCTGATCGGCCCGAACGGTGCCGGCAAGACAACTGTCTTCAATATGCTGACAAAGGTGTACAAGCCGACGCGCGGAACAATTACCTTTATGGGTCAGGATACCGCGAAGATGAGTGTTGTTGACATGAATAAGGCTGGCATCGCAAGAACGTTCCAGAATATCCGTCTGTTTTCCAATCTCAGCGTAATTGATAACGTTAAGATCGGCATGCACAATAAGATCTCTTACAGCAATATCGATGCAGTCTTCCGTCTTCCGAAATACCGGGCACAGGAAGCGCTGGTGGAAGAAAAGGCAATGGAGATTCTTGATATCTTCGAACTGGCAGATCAGGCAGAGGTGATTGCCGGCAACCTGCCGTACGGCGCACAGCGGCGTCTTGAAATCGCAAGAGCTCTGGCAACCGAACCGAAACTGCTGCTGCTGGATGAACCGGCTGCCGGTATGAACCCGCAGGAAACGGAAGAACTGATGTCCATGATCCGGTTTGTCCGTGATCACTTCAAGATTGCAGTGCTTCTGATCGAACATGATATGAAGCTGGTTATGGGAATCTGCGAGCGGATCACCGTACTGAATTACGGTATGATGCTGGCAGAAGGGACACCTGCAGAAATCCAGGCGAATCCGCAGGTTATCAAAGCCTATCTGGGAGAGTGACGATTATGCTGAAAGTAGAAAATCTAGTTGTAAAGTATGGCATGATCGAAGCCATCAAGGGAATCTCCTTTGAAGTGAATGACGGTGAGATCGTTACCCTGATTGGTGCCAACGGTGCCGGCAAGACGACGACCATGCATGCAATATCCGGGCTGATCAAGCCGGTGAGCGGATCCATCTATCTGGATGGTACGGATCTGACCAAAGTTCAGCCGCATAAGATTGTATCCATGGGACTTGCGCAGGTACCGGAAGGAAGACGTGTCTTCGCGCAGGAAACGGTTGAGGAAAACCTGACGCTGGGTGCCTTCTTCCGCAAGGATAAGGATAAGATTAAAGCGGACATGGATTATGTATATGATCTGTTTCCGCGGCTGAAAGAACGTTCCAGCCAGCTGGCCGGAACACTGTCCGGCGGTGAGCAGCAGATGTTGGCAATGGGACGTGCCCTGATGGCAGACCCGAAGATCATGCTGCTGGATGAACCATCCATGGGATTATCGCCGCTGCTGGTATCTGAAATCTTCAGTATCATCGAAGAGATCAATAAGAAAGGCACAACCGTATTGCTGGTTGAGCAGAACGCCAAGCGTGCGCTTGCTATCGCAAATCATGCTTATGTTCTGGAAACCGGAACAATCACACTCCAGGGAACCGGACAGGAACTGTCCAGAGATGCTCGTGTACAGAAAGCTTATTTAGGAGGATAAACGATGTACGTAAAAGATCACATGACGAAAAATCCCCTGACGGTCACAAAAGATACGTCGATTTCCAAAGCTGTTGAGATCATGGGGAAAAACAATTTCCACCGTCTTCCGGTTGTAGATGAAAACGGAAAACTGCTGGGACTTGTCACACAGGGCGTTGTAGAAGAAAGCAGCGGTGCGCAGTCCACTTCGCTTTCCATCTTTGAACTTAATTATCTGTTATCCAAGCGAAAAGTCAGTGACATCATGATCGATGATGTCAAAACGACGACTGCAGATGTATTCCTGGAAGAAGCTGCGAAGGTCATGATTGACAACAACATCTCCGTACTTCCGGTTGTTGATGAGAACCAGAAGGTTATCGGTATTATCACCGAAAAGGATATGTTCCAGGCATTCGTGGATCTTCTTGGCTATGGCAAGCGCGGTACACGCTTTGTGATCCGCTGCGTAGACCAGCCGGGTTACTTCCAGGGCATTTCCAAGCTGTTCGCAGATAATCTTGCGAATGTGGAGTCCCTTGCCGTATTCCACACAGAAGAGCGTGGTACAGAAGTTGTTGTAAAGGCAACCGGTGAGATTCCGGTTGAGAAGATGCGCGATATCCTGCTCAAGGCAGGCTATACCGTAACGGAAATCGTACAGACAACCGTTGATGGAAAACGCGTAAAACATCCTGTAAAATAAGGACACTTGAAGGACGGAGAAATCCGTCCTTTCCGAAGGGAAAGGCAGGTTTTCATTATGACAGTCGGTGATCTGATATTTTATGTGCTGGATGCAGCTATTCTGTTTATGCTGTATCGCATGTACCAGGCATCCAAGACAATTGAAATCAAGACCAGTGTCGGACCGCGATGGGTGATTCCGGCAATGTTCTGGGCAATTGCCTTGCTGGGGTTATTTAATTACCGCGGCGCATTTCGTATTATCCAGACGATTGCACTGGCCGTGATGGGAGCGATTTACTGGACATTTGATTCCGGACTTTCCAAAAAAGGCCTCGTTATGATCGGACGTCTGTACCCATACGAAAAGATAAAGCCAATTACAGTGGATGAGGCAAATCATTGCGTTAACTTTACGATCCGTAAAGTTCCCACGGCAATCTTCTTCCTGCCGGAACAGATGCGGGATGTGCAGAACTATCTTTCGCATCACGCCGGCGTCGCCAAGCGAGCAGCTAAAGCCAGGACAAAGACAGCACCAGCCAAGCCGAAGGAAGAGGATAAGAAAAAAGCGGAAGCGTAAGACATTCTTTTTCGAAAGAGTGTCTTTTTTTGCAATGAAATGGAAGTTTGGACTGTTTCCATAGTGAAGGGGCATGCATGATCCATTCGGTATACAATGGTGGTAATGGCACTGTCTGTAAAGGAACTGCGCATCCGGAGAATTCTGGATCTCTATGGTGACAGCCTGTATCGTCTGGCCTGCTCGTATCTGAAAAATGAAGCGGATGCCCAGGAAGTGGTACAGGATACCGTGATCCAGCTTTTAAGGTATGATCCTGAGTTTGCCGGTGACGCAAAAAAGGAAAAGGGATGGCTGATGAAGACAGCTGCGAATCTGTCCCGCAACCGGCTGCGTTCACTCAATGCTCATCCATCTGAAGAACTGAATGAAGCCTTTGCGGCGGCTAAATCCAGTGATCTGAAATTTGTGTGGGAGGCAGTAGCAGCACTTCCGGTAAAATATCGGGAAGTGATTCACCTGTATTATCAGGAAGGGTATTCCACAAAAGAACTTGCAGATCTGTTAGGACGCAAGGAAGCGACGATCCGCTCTGATCTGTATCGGGCACGTGAAGAATTGAAAACAATACTGAAAGAGAGTTACGACTTTGAATAAATACCAGCAGGCAAATGAACAGATCCGGCTCAGTGAGCAGCAGAAAGAAGCGATTCTGAATGAAATCATGAGTACGGAAACGGCACCGGCAGGAAAATCACTGCCAGGCTTTTACCGTTGGGCTGGGATTTTTGCGGGAGCCCTGGCGGTTGTATTGCTGATGGTGCTGCCGGGTCGGATGAAGCCATCCGCCTCATCGAATTCCACCATGAATGAAACCATGGCGATGGAAGAAGCTGCGGATTCCGAAACGGATATGGGGATGCCTGCGGAAAGCGTGAGAGAGGGAAGTGAAATAGCCGCATCAGGTACTTATGATGCGAAAGCGCTTGCGGCGGATCTTCATTGCAGTGTTCCGGATTTTGAACACTATCCTGGCGCAAAGACCGTTGAGTACACCAGAACGTCAGAGACAACCGGCACGATATATGTCGCCACGGAACAAAACGAGTTTGTAGTGCTGATCGAAACGTTAGCTGATCCGGCGGCAGAGGAACAGGAAACGACCGCAGCGGCGAAGGCAGATGATGAAACATATGAAGTACTCTACGAAGATGAGACGGTACGCTTTTCCCTGTTTGCCAATAATGATATGAGTGAAACGGAACGAGAAGAACTGAAAGGATTTCTGAATAAATGAAACGTGCCCCAAGAATCAGTTACGCCGCGCTCCAGTTCTTTTACTGGGCAGTCAATTCGGCAATCTACAGTTTTGCCTCGGCGTTTCTGTTAAATCGCGGGTTCAGCAGCTCCATGATTGGGCTGATCAATGGGCTTGGCAGCGTTGGCTCCCTGCTGATTGATCCGCTGCTGGCGGATTATGCAGACCATTCAAAAACCAGCCTTGCTCGGATCCTGCAGTTTCTGACCGGTTGTTTTATTCTGGCGGCTGGAACACTGCTGGTATGGAAGTCAGGAAGCATAGCGCTTTTTTTGTTCTATGTCCTGGTGAATATCCTGCATACGATCATGCATCCGCTGATCAATGAAATGAACTATCGCATGGAACGGGCAGGCAATGAGATGAACTTTGGGATTGCCCGGGCAATGGGTTCGCTTGGCTTTTCCATTATGAGTGCGGTACTTGGCGTATTGGTGGAGAAAGCCGGTATAGGCATGATTCCTGTGTCCTCCATTGTGATCAGTGTAATCATGCTTGTTCTTCTTGCCTCATTGAACACCATGATGCCAAAACGAACTGCAGATACAGCTTCTGAAGCGGGAGGGCAATCCGGCTCCGTATCAGATCTGCTGGAGTTTGTCAAAGGTCATCAGCAGCTGATACTGGTGGCGCTTGGCGGAACATTTCTGATGTTCAGCTCGCATGCCTGCGGCAGTTATCTGCTGCAGATCATCATGCATGTGGGCGGCAATGCGAAGAATATGGGTATGGCATTGGCACTGTCCGCATTTACTGAGATTCCGGTCATGATGCTGTTCAGCCGGATTCAGGCAAAACTGTCTTCCAGTATGATCCTGCGTATTTCTGCGCTGGGCTACCTTTTGAAGCAGACTTTGTTGCTGCTGGCAGGAAGCTATGGCATGATTCTGTTTTCGCAGCTGTTTCAAATGATAAGCTTTGCGCTGTATCTGCCCGCAATTGTTGCCTATGCCCATGAACAGACAACAGCGGAGGAGGGCGTAAAAGGTCAGGCCCTGATGCCATTGACATCTGCTGGCGCGGGTTTATTGGCCAATCTGTCCGGCGGTGTGCTGATTGATCAGCTTGGCGTGCCAGCCTTCCTGTGGGCATGCCTGATTACTGCGGTAATCGGAGCCGTACTGGTGGTGCGATATACGGAGACAAAACGGTTATGATAAAACACCCTTATCGAAAACAGCTGGAGGAGCTGGCAGAACCTTCGCTTTCAAAATTCTCTGCACGTCTGAATCCGACAATTGATCCGGATTCTGTTCTTGGCATCCGTGTGCCTGCATTGCGCCAGCTGGCAAAAGAGATGATGAAAGACGGTACAGCAGAAGTATTTTTGAAGGATGTACCGCATCGTTATCTGGAAGAAAATATTCTCCATGGCATTCTCATCAGTCAGATCAGGGATTATGAGTCATGTCTTGCTGCACTGGAAGCGTTCTTTCCTTACGCAGACAGCTGGGCCGTAACTGATCTGATTCGTCCAAACTGTTTCAAACGCCATACAGCTGAACTGGAGCCAATCCTATATGAATGGCTGAAATCCAATGATCCATATACCGTACGGATCGCAATCAATCTGTTTATGGCGTATTATCTGCACGAGGCATTTCAGAAACAGCAGGCTGAAACGATTGCGGCGATCCGGATGGATCATTACTATGTAAAGATGATGGTTGCCTGGTACATGGCAACTGCCATGGTGTATCAGCGGGATGTGGTACTGGATCTGCTTAAGAACCATGCCATGGATCCCTGGACGCACAATAAAACGATTCAGAAGGCAATTGAAAGCTATCGCATCAGCGATGAAGATAAAGCATATCTTCGAACGATCAGGAGGAAATGATGCATATAACGGTTTATTTAGGTTCCAATCCAGGTAATAACCCCAGATATCAGGAAGCCGCGGTTGAACTTGGTACTTTGATTGGACAGGGCGGTCATACCATGGTCTATGGCGGAGCAGACGGAGGACTCATGGGAATGACGGCCAATGCCGTGCTTGAGGGAGGAGGCTCTGTCATTGGCGTGATACCGGAGTTCTTTTACCATCGCGGGCATCAGAAGCTGAATGAACTTCATGTTGTTAAAACGATGTCAGAACGGAAGGAACGGATGATTGAACTGGGAGACGCTTATATCGCATTGCCAGGGGGTCCCGGAACGATTGAAGAAATCAGTGAGATCATGAGTGCGGTGCGAATTGGCATCTTTCAGAAACCGTGTGTTCTGTATAATGTGGATGGCTATTATGATGATTTAAAGCGACAGTATGACCGGATGGTGGAAGTGGGGTTCCTGAAACAGGAAGAACGCAATCGCTTTACCTTTGCGGATACATTGGATGAAATCAGGGAGGCACTGAACAGATGAAGAAACAGAACTGGAAGATCCTGCTTGCGGCAGGACTTGTACTGGCTATGGCTGGCTGCGGCAAAAAGGCGGAACCTGCGGCAGAGACTGCTGAGGATGGAAGCAAGATCATTACTGCCGAGAATGGCTTTGCCTATGGCTCCTCTGGAGATGTCATGCAGACGCAGTGGTTCACTGTTCAAGCAGGGGATGCGTCTGTTTTGGACAGCTATGAAGACGTTGCCCCGGCAGAAGGAAAGAAACTGCTGGTTGTACCAGTAACCGTGACGAATACCTGTGATACGGATCTGTCCATGTATGATGTGGATTTTCAGGTGCAGTGGGATGATGACAGTGAAGAGGCCTTTGCGGCACCTATAACAGTGGATGATGCGACAAGGTACCGGGATGGCATGCTGCAGGATTCCTATGTTCTGGCCGTTAAGGAATCACGCAGCGGCGATCTGGTATTCGAAGTGCCGGCGGATTCCAGCGGATACACCATGCTGTATCAGGAAGTATTTGAAACCAGCGAAACCGGAGATATCTTTGTCATCACATTAAATGTGAAATAAAACGCACCAGGAAGTGCGTTCAGTGTTCCGGAACGGGGTCAATGACAGGTTCATTGATCCCTTTTTCGTAGAAGATGCGGCTGTAAACCGGTGTGTTTTTCTTTAAATACTCAGTATTCAGAAACGAGAGATACGCACCCGGGGTAATCAGACCATTGAGGTCGATGAGGTTGAGGTCGCGGTTGCGGATCAATTCATCTGCGATCATGACACAGTTGGTGGAGGCAATGAAGTAAGTCCGGAATTTACCGCTTTCAAACTTGAACATATCACAGTGAGTTTCTTTGTATACCCGGCTCGCATAGTCTTTGCAGGAGGAGGCATCTTCGCCTTTTTCCATGGCAATCTGCGCGGCGCATTTCCAGGGAACCGCGCGTGCCATCAGTGCTTCCAGCCGTTTTTCCAGCACTGCTTTCTGGGCATCGGTAAGATGTATGCCATAGCCGACAATTGTTTTTCCATCGGTGCCGATGGATTCTTTGAGAAACAGTTTTTCATTAGCCCGAATCAGCACACCGTCGCCATATGTACCTAAAAGATGTCTGGCAGCAGGATCATGGTTTCCATACGACCAGATGGTTCCTTTATAACCGATATCGGTGTGCCCGAACATTTCCGGTCCTTTTCCCTTCAGGTAGATATAAACGTGCAGGTCATTTTCGTCATCAACCGAATTCTCCTGAAGCTGTTCATTCAGCTTCAGATTCTTGATGGAGATATAAAAGTGAATCGGCAGGAACGCACTGAGTAATATCGGCGAGCTCAAAGAGAGAGAACGAAACTTCGGGTTCTGCTTTTTCAGCAGGTATAGCAGGTGCATCACAAATCCCATCAGGCCATAAAGGATGAAGTAGATACCGGCAATGATGGACAGGATTTCTGTTTTGATGGAAATATTCTGCCCGGTAATCATGAAGAAACCGATGATCAGAGAAACAATGCCGCTGAACAGCTGACCAATGGCATTGGGAAGCTGGTCTACAAGGTAAACATAAAAGTTAATTAGCATCAGAATTGCGTGGCCCAGCATCCACCAGCCATAGAATACGTGCATGAATTTCATGAACTGGTCCGGCCAGATCAGAATGATGATGCCGAAGGTGATATTAAAAAAGGCAAGCAGGAAATCGGTTCGGGAGGCAGGCTTAGCACCGGAATGAATGGACAGAAGATTCTGAAACGGCAGGAAAAAACAGAGGACAACGATTAAAAGGTACAGAATGGTCCATCCGGTAACCTTCTGTGTCAGAAACAGAATGCCGATTGCCAGCAATACGGCATCCATACCAAAACTGCTGAGGTGGTCAAGCCATTTGAAGGAGTTCATGCCTATAAATATAACAAAAAAAAGTGATAAATGTTTTTATCGCGTTGCTCGGAAAAGGTCAAGGGGTGTTTTCTATGCCGATTCTTGATAAGATAATCAAGCATGAAAGGAACCGAGGTATTTATGAACGAAGAAATTATCAAAAGTATCGCTGAAGAACTGAAAGTAAGCGAAGATCAGGTAACCGTAACGCTCAAGCTCCTGGAAGAAGGTGCTACCGTACCGTTTATTGCCCGTTACCGTAAAGACCAGACAAAAGGCCTGGATGAAGAACAGATCCTCTTCATTGAGAAAAAACATAAGTATGAACTGAATCTTAAAGAGCGCAAGGAAGCAGTTCTTGCGCTGATCGAGCAGCAGGGCAAGCTCACGGATGAAATCCGTGATTCCATCCTTGCCTGCAAGAAGCTTTCGGAAGTTGAAGATCTTTATAAGCCGTATAAGCAGAAAAAGAAGACCCGTGCAGCTGTTGCAATCAAGAATGGCCTGCAGCCGTTAGCAGACTGGATGCTGGCATTGCCGACAGAGGGTAGCCTCGAAGAGGAAGCCGCCAAGTATCTTACGGAAGATGTCAAAACAACAGCGGATGCCATTCAGGGCGCCAAGGACATCATTGCTGAAAATGTCAGTGACAATGCAAAGCTGCGCTGGTCGTTCAAGGATTCGATCATGAAGAGCGGTGTACTGACCACGAAAAAGAAGAAGGACGCCGTAGACGAGAAACATGTCTATGAAATGTACTATGAGCGCAGTGAGAAGATCTCTCAGATCGCTAATCACCGTGTCATGGCTATTGACCGGGCTGAAAAGGAAAAGGTTATTACCGTAACATTTGCCTATGATTATGAAAACCTAGAGAATGAGGCATACAAGGCATATGTACACGGAACTGATACGATTGTCGCAGAACAGCTTCGTGAAGCCATTGTAGACGGTTGTGAACGTCTGCTGTTCCCGTCGATTGAAAATGAAATCCGTTCCGATCTTTCGGACCGTGCCCATACCAGCTCGATTGAAGTATTCTCGATGAACCTCGAGAAACTGCTCAGCCAGCCGCCTCTGAAAGGACGTACGGTGCTTGGATTCGACCCTGGTTACGCCAATGGCTGTAAGCTTGCGGTTCTGGATGAAACCGGTAAGATGCTGACAGTCAGTAAAGTACATCCGTTTGACCGTCGGGGTGATCTTGACAAGGCCAATGCGGAAGTACTTCGCCTGATTCAGAAGTATGGTGTCCAGATCGTTGCCATTGGAAACGGCACGGCATCCCGGGAAAGCGAAAAGATGATCGCAACGCTGATCAAGGAAAACAACCTGAATGTGGAATATGCAATTGTTTCTGAAGCAGGCGCATCTGTCTGGTCTGCTCAGGAGGAAGCGCGTAAGGAATTCCCGGATCTTGCGGTAGAACTGCGTTCTGCAGTTTCGATCGGAAGACGACTGCTGGATCCGCTGCCAGAGCTGATCAAGATTGACCCGAAATCCATCGGTGTAGGTCAGTACCAGCATGACTTGCCGGAAAAAGCACTCAATGAGCGTCTGGATGAGGCAATCATGAAGGTCGTCAACCGGGTTGGCGCTGATCTCAATACAGCTTCAACTGAGCTGCTGACCCATATATCAGGTCTTAACGCCGGCATTGCCCGTGAGATCGTCAATTATCGAAATGAAAACGGCCGCTTCACAAACCGTGAGCAGCTGCTGAAGGTCAAGAAACTCGGACCAAAGGCTTATACGCAGTGTGCCGGCTTCCTGCGCATCATTGACGGAGATGAACCGCTGGATGAAACCAACATTCACCCGGAAAGCTATGATGCCGCAAGAAAGCTGATGCAGGCATGCGGTATTACTTCCATCGGCACTGCGGATGCGCAGTTCCCGGAAGAGAAGGTCAAGGACCTTGGCATTGACCCGTATACGCTTAAGGATATTGAGGATGCGATCCGCACACCGCTGCGTGACTACCGTGATCAGTTTGAAGGAGCTATCCTGCGCAGTGATGTCCTGGAACTCTCTGATCTCAAGATTGGTGATCAGTTAAGCGGAACGGTACGCAATGTCGTCGATTTCGGTGCGTTTGTTGATATTGGACTTCATGAAGATGGTCTGGTTCACATTACGCATATGTCGATGCAACGTATCAAACACCCGAGTGAAGTACTGTCTGTCGGTGATATCGTAACGGTATATGTTCTGGAAGTAGATGAAGCCAAAGGCAGAGTAGCACTCAGCCTGCTTCCAAAGGAAAAACTCGATGAACGCGATGCCGCATTTGAGGCAAACCGCCGCAATCGTTCAAGACGCAGCGGGCATGGCAATGACCGCAGAGGTCAGCGTCAGGAGCCGAAGAAGCCGGTTACCATGGAAGATGCGATGGCGCGTCTGATGGAACGCTTTGGCAGTAAGCACTAAACAGCAGAAATATGAAAAAGACAGCGAATCACATTGACCGCTGTCTTTTCTCAGTTCCCTGATGATTCTGCCGTTTGCGATTGAAGGCATCCGTAAAAAGCGGCCCTCCTATCCCGGGTGGGCAGAACGCAGCTGATGAAACGCTGGGGGTGCAGAGAGGGATCCGGCGGTCCTGCCGCTGGATATTATCCGTATGCTTGGTGAAGAGTACCGCCTGAGTGAAGCGGAACTGATCCATTCCTCTATTCGCGGGCTTTTCGATGCCTGGAAGGAACACAGGTCAGAAGGAGAATAAGAATGCAGGAACACAGAACACCGCAGAAAAATCTGCACCTTGAACTGCTTGATGAAGAACAGCGGCGAAGGGTCTACATCGAACATATGAAAGAGGATTTTCCACCAGCCGAACTGAAGTCGCTGGAAGAGATCGAACAGGGGATCACAGAAGGGTGTTACCGGATTCTCGGCTTAATGGATCAGAATGAAGTGATCGGGTATGCATGCCTTGTTGAGGCAAAGGACGCATGTCTCATCGATTATCTTGCGGTGATTCCCGAACGGAGAAACAGCGGCGCGGGGAGTGAGATGCTCCGGCTGCTTGAAAAGCGGCTGCAGGACAGAGAGTATGTAATCGTCGAAGTTGA
>JAFWJY010000162.1 GCA_017514525.1 Solobacterium sp.
GCTCGTTTGATCAGCACAAGTTCTATGGCGCGCCAGATCTGCCGGCACGGCTGTATTACCTTGGTCCGATGTTCCGCCATGAACGTCCGCAGAAAGGCAGACAGCGGCAGTTTACGCAGTTTGGCATTGAATCCATCGGTGCCAAATCACCGGAGATCGACGCAGAAGCGATTGCCCTGGGTATTGAAATCGTAAAGCGCCTTGGCATTTCTTCCGTCAAGGTATGCATCAACACCCTGGGGGATGATGAATCTCGCGCGGCGTATCGCACCGCATTGAAGGAATACTTCACTCCGCATATTGATGAACTGTGCCCGGACTGCCACCGTCGTCTGGAACAGAATCCGCTCCGCATCCTTGACTGCAAGGTCGATGCGGAGAACCCGATTCTCAAGGAAGCTCCGCGGCTTTCCGATTATCTCAATGAAGAAAGCAGAGAGTACTTCGACCGCGTGCTCAAGATGCTGGATGCGCTGGGCATTCCCTATGAGATCGATGACCGGCTGGTCCGTGGTCTGGACTACTATACCCACACGGTATTCGAGGTAAAGAGCACCCGGGAAGGAAGCGGCGCGCAGTCAACGATCTTTGCGGGCGGCCGCTATGACCACCTGGTCGAATACTTTGGCGGACCGGAGCTTTCCGGCATGGGCTTTGCGATTGGTCTGGAACGGCTGATTGCCTTAGCGGAAGAGGAAGGCTGGAAGCCATCCGCAACTTCTGCCGCAGAAGTTTATATCATGTCGGCAGGAGCGGTTGGCACGACACCGCTCGTACTGGCCCAGATGCTTCGCAAGGAAGGCATCATTACGGATGTGAACCTGCTTCCAAAGTCGATGAAGGCGCAGTTCAAGAGCGCAGACCGCTCTGAGGCACCGGTTATCGTGATTGTCGGTGAAAGCGAGCTGGCAGAACAGAAAGTCAATGTCAAAAACAAGAAGGACAACACTCAGTCCAGTGTGGAAATCAGCGCACTGGTGGAAACAGTAAAGGGGATACTAAACAAATGAAACGTACGAACCACAATGGAACACTGCGCAGAAGTGATGAAGGCAAGACCGTAACACTGGTCGGCTGGGTCGCAAAGCGCAGAAACTTCGGCTCTCTGGTATTTATTGACCTGAGAGACCGTTCCGGCATCTGTCAGGTCGTATTTGACGAAAACATGGCAGAGGCAGTCAAGGATGTCAGAAGTGAATACATCCTGCAGGTTACCGGTGTGGTAAACCTGCGAAAAGACCCGAACCCGAAACTTCCGACCGGAGAAGTGGAAGTGCTGGCAAAGGAAGTCAACATCGTCAATACAGCGGAAACAGCGCCGATTACGATTGCGGACAATACCGATACCAGTGAGGATGTACGCCTGAAATACCGGTATCTGGATCTGCGCCGCAAACCGCTTCAGGACAATCTGATCCTGCGTCATAAGATTCAGATGATTGCCCGCCGCGTACTGGATGAAGAAGGTTTTGTGGAAGTATCCACGCCAATCCTGGCCCGTTCTACGCCAGAGGGCGCAAGAGACTATCTCGTTCCATCCAGAATCTATAACGGCCGCTTCTGGGCGCTGCCGCAGAGCCCGCAGATCTACAAGCAGCTGCTGATGATTGCTGGCATGGAACGCTACTTCCAGATCGCAAGGTGTTTCCGTGATGAAGACCTGCGTGCAGACCGTCAGCCGGAATTTACACAGATCGATATTGAAATGAGCTTTGTGGAAGAGGATGATGTATTCGCTGTCGTCGAAAAGCTTATGCGTTCTATTTATAAGGAACTTAAGGATATCGAACTGCCGGAGCACTTTACACGCCTTCCGTGGGAAGAATGCATGAAGCGCTATGGATCAGATAAACCGGACCTGCGCTTTGGCAACGAAATCCATAACATCAGCGCCATCTTTGCCAATACCGAATTTCAGGTATTCCGCTCTGCTCTGGAAAGCGGGGGAGAGATCGATGCCATTCACTTCAGCGGCATTGCGGACCAGTACAGCCGCAAGACCCTTGATAAGCTGCAGGAATTCCTCAAAGCCGGCTTCAAGGTAAAAGCACTGGCTTGGCTGAAAAAGGAAAACGGCGCACTGACCGGCTCGATTGCCAAACCGTTATCCGATGCGGAAAAGCAGGCAATCAACGATGAATTCTCTATGCAGGACAATGACATCGTCTTTGTCATCGCCGATAAACCGGCTGCTGCCCGTACGGCACTAGGCGCACTGCGTGTCAAAGTGGCGCATGAACATAATCTCATCGACCACAGCAGAACTGAATTCCTTTGGGTTACAGACTTCCCGATGTTCGAGTACAGCGAAGAGGAAAACCGCTGGGTCGCAGCCCACCATCCGTTTACCGCTCCTAAGGCGGAAGATGTGGACAAACTGTTCACAGATCCGGAGCACTGCAGTTCGAGAGCGTATGACCTTGTGCTCAATGGCTATGAACTGCTGTCGGGTTCCATCCGTATTCACGACCAGGATCTGCAGGAGAAAGTCTTTGAGGCAATCGGCCTTACCATGGAACAGGCAAAGGAGAAGTTTGGCTTCTTCCTGGAAGCCTTCCGCTATGGTACCCCGCCTCATGGAGGAGTTGGCATTGGTCTTGAACGTCTGACCATGGTACTGGCGGATACCGAAAACATCCGTGATGTGGTGGCATTCCCGACAACCAATTCTTCCCTGGATCTTATGAGTGAGAGCCCCAACTATGTCGATGATGCACAGCTGGAAGTGCTTGGCATTGAAGTGAAGGATAATAAGAAAAAAGAGGCCTGATGTCAAGTCTTGTACGGCCCGGTACGGCCTGCTATAGTATGGGTGCCAGAAGGACCACATATTTTTCCAACACATTGATATAGGGAACTCTGACTTTGACGTCATGGAGTGAATGCCCGGTACGGCTGGGAATCCCGAAGGCGGATAAGAGTGCCCACCTCTACATAAGAGGGAACATATCAACCCTTCTGGCTCAATCAGGAATCGAAAGGCATTGCGAACAACGTGATGCCTTTTTCTTGTAATGATTTCCCGGCCACATACGGAAAAGAACCTGCCGAATGAACGAAATACATGTATACTAACTAGGTAATAAGGTTATTAACCAAGGAGAATGCGATGGCAAAGCGAATGAATCGGGTCCGATTCACAGGTAAGGATAAACGGAAGCTTGGCTATATCATGATTGCGGTAGGGCTCATGATGATTCTCGGTGCTTTTTTTATGAAACGCTGGGAAGACCAGGCTTATACAAATGAAGGGGGATCCAGTGCCGTAGCGCTGGAGCTTGCCAATGGCGAAGCCGGGACATTTACCTATATGGATCAGAACTATGTGATGCGCTCCGATGTGGATGCCTATCTCATTATGGGCATTGATAAAGACGGCCCGGTAAAACGGGGCGAAGACGCCCTGGATGGCGGTCAGGCAGATATGATACAGGTGCTGGTTGTGGACCACGCCGCAAAGACCTGGCAGCTGCTGGCGATCGACCGCAATACGCTGGTCAGTTTCGAAGTGCTGAATCCGGACGGTTCTTCCGCCGGCACGCAGTTTATGCAGCTGTGTCTGGCCCATGGCTACAGCTATGGTCTGGAAGATGGCTGTATCAAGACAGCCAATGCGGTAAGGGATATTCTGCTCAACCGCAAAATGACTGCTTATTATGCATTGAATATGGGCGGCATCAATGAACTCAATGATCTTGTCGGCGGGGTTCCGATTACCGTTACGGAAGAGTTCCTGGAAATTGATCCGGACCTCAAGGTAGGGGAAACCATCACCCTGACGGGGGAAGAAGCGGAGAAATTTGTACGGGCGCGCATGAACATGAAGGATGACCGCAATGAGCTGCGCATGGCCCGTCAGCAGGTGTATCTGGATGCGTTTGTAAAGCGCTTCGATGCGCTGAGTGAAGAAGAAATCCTGAAGATCTATGACAAGATGATGGACTATGTCGTAACCAATATGGGTTCCAAGACCTTTGCAGATCTTACGACATTATGCAAGGAATACACGAAACTGGATTCCATTAAGATCAAGGGCACAGCCCAGATAGAAAACGGATTCGAAACCTTCCGGATGGATGATGTGGATCGAATCGAAACCGGACTGAAGCTGTTTTACGAAAGAAAGGTGCAAGCGGATGATAGATGAGATAAGTGAACCGAGTTATCAAGAGAAAGTTGTTATTTCACAGGAGGATCATCATGTGAACGAATCATTTCGTGCGCCTGTTGTCGCGACACCGCCGGCACAGCTGACACGTGCCGCCCGGACAGCGGAAGACGATGAAGTCGAAATTGACCTTGTGGAGCTGGCTTATACGCTGTGGCAGCATATCTGGTTTATCATCCTGAGCTTTGTGTTCGGAGCGGTAATTGCCTTTGTCTACACGCGGTTCTATGTCACGCCGCTGTATACCGCAACCGCCAAGATGTATATACTCTCTTCTTCCAGCAACTCTGTTGTCAATCTGTCTGACCTGCAGATTTCCAGCAGCCTGCGCAGCGACTATCAGGAACTTCTGACAAGCCGACCGGTGCTGGAAAAAGTCATCAACAGTCTGAACCTTGAATATGATTACGGGCAGCTGGCAAAAACAATCACAATTTCAAATCCGAAGGATACGCGTATTCTGAACGTGACCGTTGTGACGCCGTCTCCGCAGCTGTCTGCGGATATTGCCAACCAGCTTGTCTGGCAGGGACAGCAGGATTTGCCCGCAATCATGAAGTCGGAAGAACCGAGCATCTTTGAAGACGCAATCGTACCGACAAAGAAGAGCAGCCCGAGCTTTATCAAAAATACCGCAATCGGCGGTCTGATCACCACGCTGCTCTACTGCGCATTCCTGGTATTCCGTCAGGTAACCAACGATACGATCATTACCCCGGATGATATGTACAATGCCTTCGGCATCCAGCCGCTGGCGACGATCCCGGAGGGAAAGCTGGATGAATTCCACAAAAACAGCAGGAAGATCCAGAAGCAGGATCGAAAGGCAAAAAAGAGGAATAAACGATGAAAGAGATAGAAGTTCGAAATATACCGGAGCTTCCTTACTATGTAACAGAGGCTCTGAACCAGCTTCGCATTTCGCTTGGCTTTGCCGGTGAAAACGTAAAATCGATCATGATTACCTCCAGCATTCCGGATGAGGGAAAAAGCTTTGTGACGATGCAGCTGTGGAAGATGATCGCAGAAGTTGGAAATAATGTCGTACTGATCGATGGGGACCTGCGCAACTCTGCTATGCGTGAAGACTTCGGCTTGAAGATGGAAGGCGAACTCAATGGCATCGTGCATGCGCTGGCCGGAAAATGCCGCTTCGATGATGCGATGTACTCTACGAATATACAGAACGCCTATCTGATGCCGGTTGAGATCCACGTAGGAAACCCGGTGAATCTGCTGGAGGGCAGACTGTTCCGGGAACTGCTTGACGTCTGCCGGAAGGAATTCGATTATGTGCTGGTGGATTCACCGCCATTAGGTGCGGTTGCCGATGCGCTGAACATTGGTCCAAAGACAGATGGATGTCTTCTGGTTGTACGCAGTGCATTCACGCCGCGCAAACAAGTTGAAAATTCAATTAATTTGCTGCAGAGGTCTGGTGTACCAATTATCGGAACCGTTCTGAATCGCGCTGATACCAGTAAAAAAGGCGCTTATTACTATAATAAGTATTACCATTATGGTGATTATAAAGAGTGATTTCAGGAAAATGTAATGATTGGGTACCATGCAGTAATAAATAGCTGTTTACTTATTCCGGACACAATAGTATATTTGTTATATAAAGTTTTGGAAATTCTTGTTTACTTAGTGAGGGGAAGAGACATGAAAAAGTTTATTGGATTTATCGCCGCGTTGATGCTGATGGCAACACCGGTTTCGGTTCTGGCAGAAAAGAGCCCGACAACAAAGAACAATGGAGGCGGATATGATGGCTGCGCAACAGACAATATCGCGCTTGCCGCAAAGGGTTGCACCGCTTATGTGAATGGTCAGTGGCTGACCTCCAATGGTGACGGCACCGTTACAACACAGGCTGGCAACGTACTCGACAGCAACGGCAATTTGATCCGTAGAAATGGCAACGCAGCCGCAACTGTTAAGACCGCAAGTGCTTACGAATTCCGTTTCGATCACGACTTCGCACAGTTCGCAAGCGTACTGGTTGACGATGTATGGGTTGATCCGAGCTTCTATACCGCTCGCAGCGGAAGCACCATTATCACACTCAAGCAGGCATTCATCGATACGCTTTCAGAAGGAACACACAAACTGACAGTTACCTTCAATGATGCGGCACCGATGCACACCACATTCGTTGTTTCCCGCACGGCAACCCGCGCAGGTACAGCAGTTCCGAATACAGGTGATGTCAATTACAGTGTCTATTATATGATGTTCGGTGGCGCGCTCATTGTCATGGCTGGCGCCGGTTATATCCTTTATACAAACAAGCACTAATCGTAATCACAGGATAAAGCAGACAGGGAACTGAGTCATTCGGTTCCTTGTTTTTTGTTACAGAACGCATCAAGATACAGGAGAAAGAATGCTATTTCAGAAAACAGAACGTGTAAAGCTCATGCATAAAGACGTGGCTGTTCTTACAGGAGAATATGATTCCCGTCGGCATGAGTTTCGAAAAGTAAATGAAATACTGCGTCCGGATCACCTTCCGACAGGCGTTCTTCTGGACGGACCTGATTCTGTCAATCTGGTTTCGCTAAACGGCTGGTTTCAATGGCGCGCAATTCCGAAGTATCGGGTCGATCTCGGACGGCTGAAGGAACGTCTGCATATTTCAGATGAAAAAGAACTGCTGGAACTGGAATACGGACTGTCCGTATCGGATCATTACTGGTTCGCCGACATAGACGACACAAAATTCTATGCCGAATTGAATTTCTTCAACCGAGACTTTGATCAGGATGGCTTTGGACAGGCGATGTTTCGCACTTCCCGCTATGAGCCAAAAGATACGGCGCTGCATACGCCAAACAATACCTTATGCGGCTATCATCGCAAGGCATGGATGCGAAACGAACATGGTTTGTGTCTTTATAAGGGCAGTACCGGCTTTCACCAGCAGGAATGCATCAATGAATGGCTTGCCAGTGTACTGGCAGATCGGCTTGGCCTGTATTGCGTGCCATATGATGTCTTGCGGTATGAAGGCCAGCTGGTCAGCGTCTGCCCCAATTTTCTGAATCTGGATCTTGAACTTGCGACGGCGAGCGATGCGATTGCCGCTATGCATGAAAAGCTTCCGGATACCGTGGATTCCTTTCTTGCGGCAATGGAGGTACATGGAATAGCGGATGCCAGGGCAAGCCTCGAAGAGATGTTTCTTCTGGATTATCTGATGCTGAATACAGACCGGCACGGGCAGAATGCAGGCATTCTCGTCGATGCCAATACAAACCGTTGGATCAGCATGGCTCCGATTTTTGACACCGGAACCGGACTGGGCTGTTTTGCGAAGACATCCGAACTGGAAACGCTTGGAAATCAGAAAAACTACCGTCTCTTCAGTCAGAAACATCTGTCCTTTGAATCGCTGCTGGATCGGATCCAGAACTGGAACCGCTATGACTTTTCAACCCTCGATGATATGCCAGATCTCTTCCGGTCTGTTCTGCTCAGCTATCGCTCCACGACTGGCATCTCTGATGAGCGGATCGAGGCACTTTGTGAACTGCTCAAAAGCCGCATCGATCGCGTCAAACAATACCAGCTCACAAAACGAGTCTGAATTCCCGTACCTTCCAATACTGACAACCCTTTGCCAGCTTAGACACGGCGCATCTGAAACAATCTCATGATGTGCCGTGTTTCAATTAAGAAGAAGGGCAAGGTTGCCCGGGAGGGAACATGATGAAACGGAAACGTTCAAAATGGATTTGTACGCTGTTATGCGTGGTGCTCACAGGCGGATGCGGCTCCAGTGCCGGCACCGCAACGACAGAAGGAACTATTCCTTCAGAAACTGCCGCAGCAGCTGCGGGTGAGAAATCTGTAGCGATTGAACCGACCCGTGCGCAGAAACTGTCAGCTGCGCTTCATGAAGTGAATTATGAGAATCTGTTTACCATTGAGATTCCGGAAAGCTGGGAGCTCTCGGTTGGCGGGACAGAGATGTTTCTGTGGCTGCGCGCCTATGATCCGGCTGAACCGACGCTGCAGGTATACGCAACTTTGAAAACAGGCTACTTCCTGAAAAACCAGAGTGCCAAGCAGTTTTACCAGAATGCCTATCAGATGACCGGTAACAAGCTTCTGTACGGAGCGACTGCCGCACTTCAGGTATTGGAGCCGGCAACGCTGGAACACTTCTATGAGAACTATATGGAATATATTGGCATCATCGCAGAATGGGAACCAACATTTGCCGGCTTTGACTATCCGCAGATCGATCAGTTTGAAACGATTGAATCAACACCGGTGGAAAATGAACTGTCTTCGATTGCGCTTGATAACCAGATGATTCATGGCTCGTTTATAGAGACGCTTTCCCAGCAGAAGGGTGAAGGCATGTTCGGCGGAACTGTAGTTGATCTGATTTCGATGACGGATCCCGGGTTTGACTGCGGCTATGATACGATTTACAACCTCACAGCCATTACCGCTCCTTATGGAATGTTAGGGGAGTATGAGGCGTTGCTGACAAAGATGATCAGCTCCATCACCTATACCGATGCGTATGTGACGCAGGTCATGCAGGCACAGCAGATCACGATGGAAAATGCCCGCCAGATTGCGGCGATGACTGCGGAATCTTCCCGCATCATCACGGATGGCTGGAACGCAAGACAGAAGTCCTATGACATCAAATCACAGGAGTACTCCGACGCAACCCTTGGCTATGACCGTTATCTCGATACGGAAACGAATCAGGTTTACCGGGCGGAACTCGGTGCCATGGATGGCTATGACGGCAGCCGGTATCAGAAGCTCGATCAGGGATCGACTTACTATACCGAACCGGTAGCAGGATACATTCTGAAGTGATTTATGAAAACAAATCAAAATATTTTCATAAAATTGTTTCAAATATTGTTTGAAATTTTCAATCTTTACACTATAATATCGCTAAAGCAAAGAAGTGGAGCAGTACCTTCCAACAGCTTTCAGAAGCGAGCCCTGTCCGGTGAAAGAGGGTAAAGAACTTGGTTGGGAACGTGCCATGGAGCAGGAATTGCGAAGACATCCGAGCAGTTCACGTAGCGACCGCGTTAAGGGAAAGAGTGTCTGAAACGATTTGTTTTAGGAAGAAAGGTGGCAACGCGCATGATTCGTCCTTTAGGCTTTGGCTTGAAGGACGTTTTTTATTGCAAGGGAGTATATGATATGAGACTGCGACGACGATCTACAGGAACACATCAGAACAACACAAATCATGAAAACAATATATAAAGAA
>JAFWJY010000163.1 GCA_017514525.1 Solobacterium sp.
CTTTTACGATTTCCTGTTTATCCTTGTCGTCTCCCTGCGATTCCGCCAGCACCATACGACACTGGCCATCCTTTTTTTCAAGATAGAGGCAGGTATACTGTCCGCCCATCATCAGAATGCCGGCGCGGTTGCCGCTGCCAAGCTTACTGACATCGATTACCGCATCCATCTGGAATTCCGGATAAACCAGTTTCTGTGTCAGCACATTGGAACTGTGCCACAGAATCGGTTCTGCTTCATCTGTGAGATTCAATGCGTTTAATGCCAGTCCATGTTCATATGCGGTATCCGCAAACGGGGATTCCCTCAGGTTTCCAAGCCACTGCCACTGCAAACCATACTGATGGTTTTCAAACGCATCCGATGTCGGGAGTACCGTTTTCGGATAACCCTCTGCAGGCATGGACCAGGTATAAACCGGGTCTCCATTGCCATCCTGATCTTCATCACTGCCGATAACCGGCCAGTCATTTTTCCACGTTACCGGCTGCACATGACAGATTCTTCCATACAGACCTCTGTCCTGGAAATGAAGAAACCACTCTCTTCCATCCACTCCGTCAACTAATCCGCCCTGATGCGGACCGTTGATGATCGTGTTTCCCTGATCCATGACGGTTCTGATTTCATAAGGGCCATGAATGTCCCTGCTGCGCAGCGCAACCTGCCAGCCCCGCGTGACACCGCCCGCCGGGGAAAGAATATAATAATAGCCATTGCGCTTGTATACTTTCGGCCCTTCAATCGTAATTGCAGGATGTGCCGGATCATTGCCATCAAAGATGAACTGATCTTCTGAGATTGCCTTCGTTCCATCCGGCGACATTTCAAAGATGCCAAGGATACTCTTAAAACCGATGCGGCTGCGGGCATACGCATGGACGATATATGCTCTGCCATCCTCATCCCAGTACGGGCACGGATCAATGAATCCTTTTGCCGGCCTTACACAGACCGGTTTGGACCAGGGACCCATAATGTCCGGTGCAGTCACTACATAGATTCCTTCATCCGGCATGCCGTAGTAGATATAATACAGGCCTTCATGATAGCGGATCGATGGTGCCCAGACCCCTTCGGAATGCCGTGGAATCTCAAAGCGTTTTCCGATTGCCGCACTGTCTTCGTGCGGAATGCCTTCGCTTCCATCCTCTTCCACCTGAGTGATCGCATAAGTCTTCAGTTCCCAGTTGACAAGATCCCGGGAAACCAGAATCGGAAGTCCCGGAACATAGTTGAAGCTGGATGCGGTTAACACAAACTGATCACCGACACGAATCACATCCGGATCCGAATAATCTGCGAATAATACCGGATTCCTAAATTCTGTCATCAGATACTCTCCTCAAGATTTTTCAGGAACTCCCTTGCCTGCTGTGCATTTTCAGGTTTGGTATTTTCCAATGTCGCATGAATATACGGCTTCTTCTCTTTCGCAAATTTCAGGATCGGGCGATAATCCATATCGCCAAGTCCTGCAGCCATGCACGTGCGAGGACCCGTCTCTGTTTTATAGTCTTTGATATGAATGACTGCGATTTCCTTTTCCAGGAGGGTCATCGCATCATTCAGTACTTCTTCTCTGCGATCCAGATTTTCTTCATCCAAAAGATTAACCGGATCAAAAATGATCTGCAGGTTTGGAGAATTGATTTCATCCAGTACGATACGCGCACGCTGTGGGGAATAAACGATATGTCTCCATACCGGTTCAATCGCAAGGATCACGCCGAACCGCTCCGCATCTTTAATGACCGGACGCAGGTTAGTTATAAAAGTCTCCAGCGCTTCATCGGTATGCGATTTCTCCGTGTCATATTTATAATCTGTATTCGGATTGCCGGTTTCTGTGCCAACAACCCCTGCGCCCAACAATGCCGCAAAGCGCAGATGAGCGGTGTATTTCTCCTGATTCTTTTTCAGTGCGTCCTTGTCGGGTGTCGCAAGATTCAGATAATTGCCGAGCACGGCAATATCCAGTCCTGCATCCTGAAATGCATGTTTCAGGTACAGGGCATATCCGGGTGTCAGTGCGACTGGATCGGCTGTTAAACCCTGAATCTTGGATAGTGCCAGATGTACACAGCTGAAACCCTGTTTCTTTACCACCGTAAGTTGTTCTTCCAGCGGAAGCTTCTCTGCATCATGCAGGCGTAAACCGTACTGAATCATAACGCTCTCCTTTATCTCTTATTCAAAGCTGAGATCCTGAATATTCGGATGTGTTTCTCCAAGGTATACCGGCTCTTTCACTGCTTCACCATGGATGGTCAGATGCTTCACATTCAGTGCCGAAACATTCTTCAGCCAGATGCTTTCACCGGATACCGGTTCAAATCCATCCATCATTAACGGAACAGCCGGCTGACGCTCTGTTTCCGGAAGATAATAGGCCTCAAGATTTTCAATTGTAATCTGTTCAATTGGAGACTCCGGCAAACCGCATGCACAAACCAGACTCGTGCTGACGCCATGGCATTCCACCTCTTTCAGCGTAATACTGCCAATTGCCGGCGTACGGTAGTCTTTTTCTGCCGGGTTCTGATCCTGCACATAACTGCTGTGTCCATCCGGATCGCAGAAATAATGCATGTTTACTGTGATCGGCATTTTTACATCATCCATACGGATGTTTTCAAAATGCAGATCGGTAAGAACGGACTTTTCTCCTCTGCCGCGTCTGGTCTTGATGCGGACACCGCGGTCTGTACCGATAACGCGGCACTGTGATACAACCACATTGTTTACGCCGCCGGCAATCTCAGAGCCGATTGTCACAGAACCATGGCCATGTTCCAGAGAACAGTTGCGAATCTCAATCCGTTCTGACGCGCGATGATGCGCGACAGCCATATAAAGCTTTCCGCTCTTGATGGCAACACAGTCATCTCCGACTGCGATCTTCGTTCCCAGAAGCAGTACATCTGTGCAGCTTTCCGGGTCAAAGCCATCTGTGTTCGGTGAGTTATAGGGATTCTGAATCAGAAGATTCATGAATTTCAGCTGACTGGAATAATACGGATGAATCGTCCAGCTCGGTGAGTTCTTTACTGTAACGCCCTGAAACAGTACGTTTTCACATCCGTTCAGGAAGATCAGTCTTGGTCTCCAGGCAATGCGTTTTACTTTCTGATTGACCCACCAGTCTGCCGCATCCGCGTTGCCGTTTATGGTGCCTTCTCCAAATACGGTAAGGTTCTTCGCGCCCACTGCACTGACCAGTGCCGCAAAGCAATCCAGCGGTGTACCTTCCCAGGAGCCAAAGCTCATTTCCTTCGCATTGTCATAAATGTTCCGGACCATGCCTGGCAGTATCGGATACTGATTCCGATCAGTCGCTCCGAGCAGCACTGCATCTTTTGCCAGCCAGAAGTTCATATCACTCTTTAAGAAGAGGGACGCAGAAAGATAGGTTCCTTTGGGCAGATATACGGTACCGTCTTTGGGACAGCATGCGATCGCAGCCTGAATCGCCGCGGTATCGTCATGGACGCCATCTCCTTTTGCGCCAAAAGCATGAACATTCAGAAGAATTGTTTCCGCATTGGTATGAACAACCTGTGTCTCTTCACCTGCTTCATCCTTTACGGTCAGCGTATATTCCGTATCCGGATCCAGTCCAAATACCGAGATGACATTTTTAGCTGTTTCAGCCTTCAGCTGATTGTTGATAAACACCTGACAGACAGTGCTTTCATATTGGTCTGTATTAACCCGTTCGATGGTAACGCTGCGAACGGTAACTGCCATTTGCTTGAATTTCACAATTGATTCTCCCCTTTGATGATTCTTGTTTATTCACTGTCTTTTCTCAGTATTTCGGTATAAGCCAGCAGGAACGGCGCAACGCCTTTGGCTTCGTTTTCCACAACCGGTTCACTGAAGTAGTATTCCAGCGATCCATCGCGGTGCTGTGCACCGCCAAGCCCTGCCACAAGACAGATTCCTCCAAGCTTCAGTGTGCCATCCTCATTCTTGGAAAGATACGATTCGCAAATACCGTCAAATGCTTTTTCGCCTACTGCCGCATACCGTGGTGAGATAAAGCCAAGACGTACTGCTTTCAAAATCGCATAGGAAATCAACGCCGTACCGGATGTCTCCAGATAGTTTCTCTCATCATCCGGTTTGTCCGGTACCTGATAGAACATTCCGCTTTCATCCTGGAATGGAATCAGGGCATCGACCAGTTTTTCCAGTAAGCCGATCAGATAACGCTTTTCATAGTACAGTGCTTCATCGCATGCCATTGCGGTTTCCGTTAACGCAAGCGAGAACCATCCGAGCGAACGCAGCCAGAAGTTCGGGCTGCAGCCGGTCTTCGGGTCTGCCCAGTACATTTCACGCGACTCATCATATCCGTGGTAATACAGTCCGGTCTTTTCATCCTTCATGTATTTCTCTACATTCTTGAACTGATGAATGACATCGTTGCACTTCTCCATGTTTCTGAATTTGGTTTCGTATCGCATGTAGAACGGCTCTGCCATGTACAGTCCATCCAGCCATACCTGGTTTGGATAGATATCCTTATGCCAGAAGCTGCCTTCTTTGGTACGCGGCATGGTATCCAGCTGTGTGCGCACCAGATCCAGTGCCTTCTTATATTTTTCATCGCCTGTCTTGTCATACAGGAAGAAAAGGTTGCTGGCAGTATTGATATTATCCAGGTTATATTCCTTTACATCGTAGGTACGAATACTGCCGTCTTCCTGTACAAAGTAGTCCACAAAATCTTTCGCAAAGTTGAAGTAACGGTCATTCCCAGTCATCTCATACAGGGAAAACAGTGCGGTGATCATACAGCCGTCGATGTAATTCCACTTGTTCGGTTTTCCTTCTCGAACAAGCTCTTTGTTCCACATCGGCTTTTCCGCACTGGAATTATCCAGAAGATATTCGATATACTCGTTGATCTGTTCCGCGACTTCTTTTTTCATACGTTTTCTTCCTCCTGTGTTTTTTCAGGCTGAGCGCCTGCTTCGTAAGCGGTAAATAGATTTTTGTAAATGCGTGCACGGATATAGCCTGGGCCGGTAAAACAGAATGCCAGGAACACGGGTACAACCGAATATCCAAAGATGTAGAGGATGACGATTGGTGCGAGGCTGACAATTGCACAGATGATGGTACGGGCCATTGTGATGCCGTATACTGCCATCGCAAATGCAGTCTTAAACGTGCCCCCGATGGTGTTTTTGTAGCGGGCAAGCACCGGGAAGACATACAGCGAAATCATGTAGATGACTGCGATTGCGCCATACAGGAGAATGATGACAATGCCGGGAAACTCATCTCCCTGCATGCGGATAATCCGCCAGTCCACAAACAGCAGTGCATATAATGCCAGCATTATGATCCATATAATAGTGGCCTGCTTGAAGTTCATCTTGAAGGAATGGAAAAATTCCGTAATTATTTCAGGCTCTTCATCTTTGACGATTTTCAGCAGTACATAATGCATGGCTGTCAGTGATGCGCCGGCTGTAAGTAACGGCAGACACAGCAGCAATGTCAGAAAATTGAGTATCATCAGGTTCGCAAGAATGCCAAGCGCATTCATAAATCTCGAACCCGGTCTTAAGAAGTCCATTTTTGTTACCTCCCCACAGGTTATCAGCTGTGTACGATCTGCAAGCTTTCCATATGATAGAAGACGCCCTGCTTATCCATCAGCTCGGTATACGTGCCCTGTTCTGTAATCACGCCATGATCCATTACAACGATCCAGTCCGCATCACGGATCGTAGAGAGACGATGCGCCACCACAAAGGTGGTTCGTCCATGGATCAGTTTTTTCATTGCTTTCTGTATTTCCCGTTCGGATATCACATCCAGCGCAGATGTCGCTTCATCCAGCAGGATGACTTTCGGATTGCGGATGATAGCCCTGGCAATGGAGATGCGCTGCCGCTGTCCGCCGGACAGATTCGCGCCATGCTCATCCAGAATCGTATTCAGACCATCCGGCAGATCATCCACAAACTGTTTCAGATTTGCGGCTTCAATTGCCTGTTCGATCTGTTCATCTGTCGCTTCTTCCATTCCATACGTAATGTTGTCTTTCAGCGTACCGGTAAACAGCAGCGGTGTCTGCGGCACCACTGATATAAAGCGTCGATACGATTTCAGATCGATTTCCTTAATATCCTGCCCATCGATCAGAATCTTTCCCTTCTTTGGCAACATGAATCCGATAATCAAGGATATGAGTGTACTCTTGCCAGCACCGGATTCTCCAACAATCGCAATTGTTTTGCCAGGCGCTACTTCAAGCGTCACATCTTTGAGAACTGATTCTTCCGAATGCGGGTAGGTGTAGCCGACATGCTGGAAGGAATAAGCCCCCTGCAGGTCTTTCAGCTGCACCTTTCCTTCATTAACTTCCAC
>JAFWJY010000164.1 GCA_017514525.1 Solobacterium sp.
ATTCGGTCTTTGTGTAAAAGATGGCATCATACTGTATCCGCCGCTGTTTAACCGAGAAGCTTTCCTGCTTCATAACGATGGCTCCATTACCATACAGCCCCTTTCGCTTACTGCCATCACTGTTGAGATTGATGGCATCCAATACCGGCATGGAGAGAACGCGGTATTTTATTCCAGACCAGCCTGCACACATACTCCAAAGGGTGGTTTTGATCTTGTGATCAGTGGCAATCGGCTTTCCGCTGTTGCGGAAGGCGGAAGAACTCCTGTTCCCTCTTCCGGTTTTATCATTCACACCTCAGCACGTCCCTCTCTGTCAGAACATCCGATTGTCTCTTTCCACGGGCTGGAAGATATACAGTTTGGAATCCAGTGTGGCAACAGTGCAATCATCCAGGGCGTCAAAACAGACAATTTCCGTTCCTCATTCCATGACATTCGCAAGCCATGGATTCATCTGTATCCGCCTACGTTTTATCCCATGCACTTTGCCAAAGACCGTGCACCCAGAATCTTATTTGGCGCAGACCAGCAATCAAAACCAATGATTCTGTGGCTGGAGGGCGCTGGTAAATACGGCTATGCGCCCGGCAAAGAAAGCTGCGGTGCAACATTAAAAGAAGCCGCTGACATTGCGGCTGAATTTGGGATGGTAAATGGAATCCATCTGGATGGCGGCGGATCCGCTCAAATCCTGCGGAATGGAACGCGGGAGCTTCTGGTCTCAGACCGTGATCCAACCACCTTTCAGGAAGTAGAACGAGCTGTGTCAATGGCAATCCAACTACAATGAAGGAGCCGATGTTAACCGGCCCCTGTTTTTATTGTGCGTTTTTGGAAGATGGTTCTTTGTCAGACAGCTTCAGGAAGATGAATCCAAGTGCGAAGAAGATCGCAAGTGAAGCTACTGCAATATTGATCGTTCCGCCTGCCAGCTTGACTGCCGCAATGACTGCTGAGCCAAGGAAGCTTGCGCCTTTTGAAAAGATATCATAAATACCGAAGTATTCACCGGAGTTCTCTGGCGGAATAATCTTGGAAAAATAACTTCTGGAAAGAGACTGAATGGAGCCCTGGAAACATCCAACACCGAATGCCAAAATTCCAAAGTGCAGCAGTGTTTTCAGCGTCAATGCGTAGACGCATACCGCAAAGTAACCGGCAATGCACACCATGATCAGAGTTGCTGTATCGTATTTCTTCGACAGTCTTGCGAAGACCAGTGAACCACCCCAGGCAACAATCTGTGTCGCCAGCAGGAAGATAACCTGTCCAACGGTCGGAAGACCAAGGTCGGTACCGATGTTGATGCAGTTATCAATGATCGTACCAACACCGTCTATATACAGGAAGAACGCAATCAGGAAGTACAGTACTTTACGATCCTTTGTGGCAATGCGTTTCAGTGTATTGCCGATTTGAGCAAATACCTTTTTGATCGATCCTTTGGTATTCTCAACATAATTGATCTGCTTGTAGTTTTTAATCAGCGGCATGGTTACAAGGAACCACCAGACTGCTGTTACTCCAAAGCCAATGATTTTGCCGACGTTTGACGGCATGATTTTCAGATTGTCACCAAGTCCGCCGCTGAATACATAAGCCAGCAACGCGATTGTAAACGGGATGCAGGAACCAATATAACCCCAGGCATATCCATAGGAAGAGACCTGATCCATCCGTTCTTCTGTTGTGACGTCATTCAGCATGGAATCATAGAATGTTAATGAAGCGGAATAGAAGATCTTGGACAGTACATAAATGACCAGAAACATCATCCAGGTTGTCGCAAATCCATTCAGGATACAGCCGATAACACCCAGAGAAACAGCGGTTGTGAAGAAGATCTTCTTCATATCTTTGCGATCCGCAATCGCACCGCAGATCGGTCCGAGTATCGCAACGACAACGGTAACGACAGCGACAGAAATGGAATAGTAGGCTGTTGCCTTATCACCGGTGATCTGTCCCGGAGCGGTTCCGATTGCAAGTTCTTTGAACCAGATCGGAATTAAGGAACACGCCAGCATCGTAAAGGCGCTGTTGCCAACGTCATACAATACCCATGCGCGTTCTGTCTTTGTAAGATTCTTAAACATTATTAGGATCCCCCTGATTATGAATGACGCATTAATGTCCTTTCCATTATACTAGAAAGCCGGTGTCTGCCAACGCAACGATTTGCGCACATTGTATTCGTCATAAAAAAAGGTTCCTAATTGGGAACCCCATCCGTGATTGTAGTTTTTCAGCTGACAGAAGAGCGGTAAAGCTCCAGATCATCTTTTGCGATTTCAATCGCATTAGACAGCATTACCAGATCATCCAGATATCCGATAACCGGAATGTTGTCCGCTATCTCATCACTTGATTTATTCAGGTACATAAAGGCACCTAGAATTGCACAGATTGATTTCGGAGAAGCTTCTGTATACTGCCCGGAGACATAGCTTCTTACCATTCCATTCAGGTCGTTGATATCCGGACATGCATCTTTCAGAATCGGTTCAGAAAACAGTACACGATCCGTCTCATCAAGAACCCTGCTCATCTGTTCCGTATCCCCGAAAATCTCATTTGCCTGTTTTACGTGCTCATCGAACACCGCATTCAGTTTTTCTCTGTCAATAAAATCTCCCATAACTGACCTCCACTATTCTTCTGTCCCAAGATACCGGAACCGCGGAACAGACTGTCCGTTTATAATCACCGTCTCTTCAAACATAGCTGCCGGTCTTACCCACAGCCCATGTTCACCATATTCCGCACGGTATACTACCATTTCTTCCAGTGTCTCACTATGCCTGGCAATACCAAGTACCGTATATAAGTTACCTTTGTAATGCCGGTATTTCCCGTTAATCACAACACTCATAACTTACTTGCCCATTGCACCAGAGCTGTCGTGCCAATAATCATGACTCCAATAATTATAAGATTCATTCCTGATCCTCCGGTTTCTTCTTTTTCAGGATATAGCGGTTCACAATCTTAACCGCCACATAAGCCCAGGCAATCGAAAAGACGATTGCGATCGTTCCGGTACCAAGGCCCAGCATCAGAAAAGAAAAACAAATCATTGCCGGGATATATTCTTTCATATCCATTTCGTTTACCTGCCAAGAATCATTGTACGTTACCCACGCAAAGTTTTGCTTAGTTTTTGTAACTAAAACGAAATATTGATATAAAATTATGCTCATATGAGCAGAAAATATCCTTTCATTCTGACATCGTTTCTACAGTTGTCATTCAACTTCATATTGATTGAAACGTTTTTCCGTTTACTATCATTTCCATCTTTATTTGGACTTTCCTTTTTCCGAATAGAGCTGTTCACGCTTTCGATATCAATTGTTCTTTCTGTGATCTGTTCAATCTTTGGCAATCATGTTGGAAAATTTCTTGTAAATCTATTCTGCTGGTCATTTGCGGTATATGCCATTACACAGCTTCAGTTCATGAATTTCTACGGTTCGTACATGTCGGTCAAAGCATCATTTGACGGGGCAGGCCGTATCTCAGAATTTGTCGGGCAGTTTATCAGCCTGATCGACCCGATTTACTACCTGGCACTCATTCCACCATTAATCACCACACTGTTGTCCTATCGGATTGAGTACACAGAAGGAAAGAATATGCTTCCTGCAGCAGTGGCACTGATAGCCGTTGTCATACTCGAACTGGCAGGTCACTTTACACTCGTCAATACACCGTATGCATCTCTTTATAACTATCCTCGCTTCATTGACCGTTCCATCCGGGAATTTGGCCTTTCCAGATTCCTGATTCAGGATTTCCGTTCGATCCATTCTGATGAAACAACACTTCTGGTACCCGAATCATCTGCTGATCCAGTCGAATCTACAGAGTCTCCTGAATCCGCTGAATCCGAAGATACCAGAAGAAATCACATCAGCGATGCGTCCTGGGAAGAAATCATGAATGCGGATGATAATGCTGACCGCAAAAAGATTGACCAGTATCTGATGTCACGAACGATGACGGAATATAACGACCATACTGGAATGTTTCAGGATTACAATGTCGTCTATGTCATGATCGAAGCATTTGACTACATGGCAATTGATCCACAGCTGACGCCGACCCTGTATAAGATGAAAGAAGAGGGCTGGGATTTCACCCATCACTACACTCCGAAATTCTCCTGTGCGACAGGTGAAAGCGAATTTGTTTCAGAAATATCACTTGTGCCGATGTCAGATGTCTGTACACCAAACCAATGGGCCGCAAACGACTGGCAGAACAGCATCTTCAATCTGTTTGAACATGCAGGGTATTACACCAGTGCTTATCACAACTGGATTGATGAATACTATGATCGCAGAATCCTTTATTCTCACAGCGGCTGCGAAGCATATCTCAACTATGATGATCTGAACTATACAAGGTTATGGGGATGGCAGTCAGATCTTGAAATGATGGAACTGACCATTCCTTACTGGATCAACCAGGATCACTTCTTCAGTCTCTATGTCACTACAAGTACGCACTTTCCTTACGATCAGGGCAGTGAACTCGGAAATCGATACCTAAATGAAGTATCGGCAGTGCATCCGGATTATCCGTTACTGGTACAGCGGTATATTTCCAAAGCAATCGAACTGGATAAGTCTATGGAATACCTATTGAAACAACTGGAGGATGCCGGAAAACTTGATCATACGCTGATCGTATTGTTCGCTGATCATCACCCACTGGAAACACCGCTTCAGATTCTTGCGGATTACGGAGGTCAGGAAGCAGACCGCCTGAATGGATTTGATGAAGACCGTACACCAATGATCTTCTATACGCCGTCCATGACACCAACTAAACAGGATCGCATTAACAGTACATTTGATATCCTGCCAACAGTTGCCAATCTTATCGGGCTTGATTATGAACCTCGCATCTATGTTGGCCATGACTATTTTGATCCGGAATCAAAACTGGTCATCTTCCCCAACGGAAGCTGGATTACAGACAACGGCAGTTATTATGCCTCAGATGACACTCACGATGACACATTGAGTGAAGAAGAAATCGAATCCCGGAACCTGGAAGTTCAGAACCTGTTTACCATATCACGTATGATTTATGACTCTGATTACTTCCATTTCCGTCCTACAGTTCCTTTCCCAGGTGAACGTTAAAGAAAAAGGCGTTATGCCTTTTTTCTTTACTCAACAGTGACTGACTTTGCCAGATTTCTTGGTTTATCAATATCGCATCCTTTTTCCTTTGCGGCATAGTATGCAAATAACTGAGTCAATACAGCCGATGGAATCGCCATCAGTTCCGGCCGCATCTTTGGAATTCGAATCACATATTTAAACTCTTTTGCGTCCATATCCGGGTCTGTAATGAGAATGACACGGGCACCTCGCGCAACTGTTTCCTTAATGTTGGAAATTGTTTTTGCGGCAATTTCAGGTTGCGTCGCCAGTGCGATTACAACGGTATTCTTCTCAATCAGTGCGATTGGACCATGTTTTAATTCACCGGCATAATATGCGTCCGCATGTACATAGGATACTTCTTTCAGTTTGAGCGCTCCTTCCAGTGCGCTTGGATAATCCAGCTGTCTGCCAATAAAGTATGCGTCTCTTTGATCTTTCAGCATCTTTGCATACTTTTTTATTTCCTTTTCATAGCCAAGTGTTTCTTCCGTCAATTCTGGAAGACGCTTCATGTCCTTAATCAGACGACTGATACCATTTACCTTGATTCCATACAGTTCCGCAAGTTTCAGAATCAGTACGTGGAGTAGGACAAGCTGTGTTGTATATGCCTTGGTGCTGGCTACTGCAATTTCCGGTCCTGCCGCAGTATAAAGCACCGCATCTGTCTGACGGGCAATGGATGAGCCCAGCACATTAACTACCGCAATGGTTGTACAGCCCTTCGCCTTTGCCAGTTTCAAGGCAGCGAGGGTGTCTGCCGTTTCACCGGACTGTGACACAAAAATGCACAGCGTATGTTCATCCACATTCGGATCGCAGTAACGGAACTCTGATGCCGGAATAACAGATGATGGCTTGCCGGTATATTTCTGATAAAGGGAATTCGCATATATGCATGCATGATAAGCAGTGCCGCAGGCAATAAATACCGTGTTGCTAATCGAATTCCAGTCTGCTTTCAATTCATCAATCTTTGGAAGCACAATCTTATTGCCGCGGAATCTGCCCCGCAGTGTCTCGCGGATTACATCCGGCTGCTCATGAATCTCCTTCATCATGAAGGAATCATATCCGCCCTTCTGGGCTGCCTGAATGTCATAAGGAAAATGGATAAACTTCGGCTGAATGGATTTTCCATTCTGATCAAACAGCTCCAGACTGTTTTTATTCAGGATAGCCATCTGCCCATCCTGAAGCGGCATAATATCCTTGGTATAGGCAAGCAGTGCTGGAGCATCGCTGGCACAGAATACGCCTTCCTTTGACTGTCCCAATACCATCGGGCTTTCCTTTTTCGCAACATATATTGTGTTTGGTTCAAAAATCGTTGTGATGCATAACGCATAAGAACCTTCCAGCCGCTTCACTGTTTTGATCAGCGCATCTTTCATTACTGGTTTTTTGGAATAGTAATAGTCCAGCAGCTGAACGATTACTTCACTGTCTGTCTCAGAATGAAAATGATATCCTTCTTTGATAAGTTCTTCTTTTAATACGGCATAGTTTTCCACAATACCGTTATGAACGACTGAAATAGTACATGCCTCGTTCATATGCGGATGCGCATTCATATTGCTGGGGACACCGTGTGTTGCCCATCTGGTATGACCGATACCGCAGGACTGTGTCAGATCTTTCTGAAGCAGTTTCTCCAGTTCTGCCAGCCGTCCTTTGGTTTTCCAGGTCCTTAGCTTTTTCGAATTAACCAGAGTGATGCCTGCAGAATCGTATCCACGATACTCCAGTCTTGAAAGACCCTGCAGCAAAAATGGCAAAGCTGGTTCTTTGCCGGTAAATCCTGTAATTCCACACATGAAAAAATATCCTCCTGTTCACATGGAAAAAATGATCATGGAGGATACCGAATGGATCTGTTCAGTCATCACTGGCTGGTTTTTCCCATTGTTCAGGCCGTATCAAGCCTCCGGGTCATCCGCCGAATCTTTCGATAAATACCCGGTCCTCGTCACCTGCCAAATACAGCAGGCCTGGCGCTACGTTTCTTACTGCGGCTCCATGACCTGTTCATTATATGCTTATCGACAGCGAGGTTTCAATCCCGATGAAAATGCCGGCTATGACAACTGCGAATCTGCTTTATGCTGCTGCATCATTCCACGCAGCAGGAACAGTGCAAATACCGCAGCCAGTGCTTCAGCGGCTGGAAGTGCCGCCGCAAGTCCTGTTTCCCCAAAGACACGATCCAACAGAATCATTAATGGAATATAAAGAACCAATTCTCTGACACATGCATGAATCAGTGTTTCTTTTCCCTTTCCCATCGCCTGCATGCAGTAGGAGGAATGATAATTCAGCATCTGCACTGGTGAAGCGATGCAGCGAATACGGAGAAACAACGCGGCATATCCAACCGTCTGTATTGCGTTAGCCGCATGATTGGCACCGGTGCTGAGAAATAATGCGGCAGCCTGGCTGGCAAATAACTGAAAGAAGATCACACTGGCAAACGAAATCAGCAGTCCCGCATTCCGCGCCGTATGAATCGTTTCCTTCATACGCTCATGATTGCCGGATGCATAGTTATAAGCAACGATTGGCAACATGCCCTGACTGATGCCAATGTTAATCGCATTGGGAATTCGCTCAACTTTCATTACAATTCCCATTCCCGCCAATACTAGATCGCTGTGGGCAGATGCCAGGATATTTACTGAAATATTCGCTACATCAAACAGTCCCGGAAGAAGGGCAGATGGAATACCCACCTTGAATACAGTTTTCCGGTTAACACCATCCAGCTTCTTTGCCAGACTGATACTCATACTGAGCGGCGCAGCCTTCGCAGCTTTGCGATAGGCATAAAACAAATAAATGCAGGAAATCGTGTTGGATATAGTTGTCGCTATTGCGGCACCGGTTACTTCCTGTCCTTTTGGCATAATCACAAACATAAATAATGGATCGAGTATAACGTTCAGAATTCCGCCCATACTTAATCCAAAACTCGCCTGACCCGAGAAGCCCGTATTGCGAAGCAGATGAGACAGTGCCATGGAAAGAATGGCAGGAAGAGCTCCCACCACAGTAACAATCAATGCATATGCCCGTGCATAGGATAGCGTTGCGTCGGAGGCGCCGAGAAAGTTCAGGATCGGATCCAGGAATAACCCGATCAGCATTGAATAACAGACGGCAATGATAACAGAGCCCCAGAAACAGAACGAACTGACCTGCTTTGCGATATCCTGTTTTCCGATGCCCATCAGCCTCGCCACATGACTTCCGCCGCCAATTCCAAATAGATTTGCAAGTGCAACGTTCATCATAACGATAGTAAGTGTAATGGATGTCGCAGCCATCATATACGGGTTGCCTGTCCTGCCTATAAAAAAGGCATCAACCATGTTATAGATGAGATTAATCATCTGGCTGATGATAGTTGGCACAGCCATTGTTAGCAGAGCCTCTTTTACCGGAACTCTGGAAAACAGTTCTTCTTTACTGATCGTTTTCTGTTTCATGAATGCCTCTTCCAAACGTTTATCATTGAAAGCGGGAGTATAATCGCTTATAATAATCCCGCTGCAAATGCCGACTTCGCTCAGCTGGTAGAGCAGCTCATTCGTAATGTG
>JAFWJY010000165.1 GCA_017514525.1 Solobacterium sp.
ATAGTTGATATCTTCACCCGGGACGATATGAATATCCATACCATGTTTCAGGCCAATTTCGCTGGTACCGCGGAAGGTGGCCACTTCCGCGTTTGTGACACCATCATGGGCATAATAGTATTTGCCGAACTTGAAAGCTTCCGGTGTCTGCCCGGCGTGAAGTTTGTCACGATCGACCGGACGCATGACATGTTCACCGTCTTCACTGTAGTAACAGCCATCCTTAACGGTGATCGTTGCCATACAGCCATCAAATTCGATGGCTTTTTTCAGTACTGCAGTTAAGACCTTCTGGCTGAGATTTGGACGGGCGCTGTCATGAATGACAACGACATCCTCATCTTCAATGCCATCCATCTTGGCCAGTCTCAGGCCGGAATAAATGGATGCCTGACGGCTGTCGCCGCCATCCGCATAGCCGCAGAACTTTGGAATTGGATTGTGTGCCATCCAGTGATCCAGATATTCATGCCATTCTTCGTTGCAGACGATGATAATCTTTGAAACGAGTTCATTCTGCTGGAAGGTTTTTAGTACATACCCTATGACAGGGGTGCCATTTACTTCAATATACTGTTTTGGCCGGTCATTTTTGAGGCGGCTTCCAACACCGCCCGCAAGAATGATCGCGTAAATCTGTTTTTCCATAGATCGATAATCTTCTTTCTTTTTGCCTGTTCATTGTACCAAGAAACACAAGGCATTGCGAATCCGACTTTTGTTAAGCTGAAAGGCGTATGGAAAATGTTATATAATAACACTGTTTTTCGGAGGTGCTTTTTGTTATGCGATTAAGCGTCATTGTACCGATGTACAACGTTGAAGCCTATTTGCCGCAATGCCTTGATTCCCTTGCGAATCAGACATTAACGGATATGGAGGTTTTATTGGTCGATGACGGCGCAACCGACGGCACTTCGAAAATTGCACAGGAATATGCAGAGAAATATTCCAACTTCCGGTATTTCCGGAAAGAAAACGGAGGTCTTTCCGATGCCAGAAATTATGCGATTCCTTTTGCGACAGGGGAACTGCTGGCATTTCTGGACAGTGATGACTGGGTGGAGCCAACGCTCTATGAGAAGATGGTATCTGCCATTGGCGATGCGGATGTCTGCGTGACGGATATTGAGTATTACTACGAGGATCCTGCAAGACGGTTCGTTATGAAAGGCCTGTCTCCCTGGAAGGCGGATACGATTCAGAAACAGGCATTGTTATCACCGTTATTTGCCTGGAATAAGATCTACAAAGCAGAGCTGTTCCAGAAGGATGGCTATCGGTATCCGATTGGTACCTGGTATGAAGATCACCCGGTTACCACAATGATTTTTGCCAAGGCAGATAAGATTGCCTATCTGGAAGAATGTCTGATTCATTATCGCCAGCGGGAAGGCTCTATCATGGCTGCCACCAATGACAGGCGCATTGCCCAGATTTTTGATGTACTGGAACTGGTGCGAAACAACTTCCAGAAGGAAGGACTCTATGAAACGTACCAGACAGAACTGGAATACCTGCATATTGAACATCTGCGTCTGTATGGCATGTTTCGGCTTATACGCACTAATGACTGGAGCACGCATTATGACCGCAGTGAAACAGTTATGAAACAGTATTTTCCAGATTGGAAACAGAATCCGTATTTAGCCAATCTGAACCTCAAGAATCAACTATTCTTAAAAACATATAACCGGTCTACCGCATGGTTCTACCATTGGCTGATCCGGTGATGGGAGTACGATTACGAGAACCAGACATAGTTTTTACAACTTTTTAGTAAGCACCGTTGCGGCTTTGGTCCTGCCATTAGTGGGATTTGTCAAAGTCAGTCTTTTCGTTGGGCTTTATGGCAGTGCCGTAAATGGGCTTCAGCTGACAATTGCACAGGTAATTACATTTTTAAATATCTGTGAACTGGCATATTCGCTGGCATTCCGACAACTGCTGTATAAGCCATTAGCAGAAGGAAATCGGGAAGAAGTCAAGAATGTGTATTATGGCGCTTGTAAAGTATTCCGGATAACGGGAATGATCTGTATTGCTGCTTCCATTGTTGTAGCGCTTGTTTTCCCGTCCCTTTCCGAAAGTCCGTTCAGCTATTGGGAAACGGTAGGGGTATTCCTGTTACTGGCATTACCGTATGGCATTTCTTATTTCCTGATGGGGCCGAATTTTGTGATTATGGCAGATCAGAAAGAATATCGGATCAATATCTGGATTCAGACAATTTCCATTTGCCGTATGGTCTTCATGGTCATTGCAATTTTGCTTAAGATGCCATTTATTACCATACTGATCATTGAAGGCATGAATATTCTGATAGCCAATACGCTGTCCCGTTATATCGCATTAAAGGAATATCCATGGCTGAAAGAACCGCCTGTAAATACCGCGGATAAATCCTTCCAGAAAAAGGCTGGCTATGCGATGATTCAGCGGCTTTCCGAGCTTGTGACAACCCAGACGGATAA
>JAFWJY010000166.1 GCA_017514525.1 Solobacterium sp.
GCCTTCATAGCTTCCTCCGTCCATTCCCATCTGGAGACCTTATCCAGGATCTCATTGGTTAATTCGGATGAGATAACCGGACATTCTGCCGCAAATACACCAAAGGTATGATCCCAGTGCCAGTGCGTAAGTACCAGAATGGATGGCATGCGCAGCTGCATGGTATTCAGTCCATGCAGAAACTGGTGATAACTATTACGGGAATTGCCGGCATCAATCTGAAGGGAATAGTTAGATCCGTTAACATAATAGACAAACGGCTGATCTGTCTGGTCGTTTGCGTCCATGAAATAAATATGATCAGAGTATTTTTGCATATCAGAAGCTGCTGAACATACATCCTGATGTATGTTCATCTCCTTTACTGAAATGATTCTAACATTGAATGGAACATAAAAATGGTAGAAAAAAGAAGGAAAAAAACACGTTGCGAAAAGCGGGAAATCAAGCGAATATTTTCGTCTGGATTCCTGTATGATGGATAAAAAGGAAAGATACTATGAAAGTTTTATTGATTAATGGGAGTCCCCATAAAGACGGATGCACAAATGTTGCGCTGGAAGAATGCGCTAAAACACTAAATCAGAACGGAATTGAAACAGAAATCCTGTGGCTGGGTGTGAAGGCTATTCAGGGATGTATAGCCTGTGGAAAGTGCCGGAAGCTTGGTAAATGCGTATTTGATGACGATGTAAATAAAGTGGCTGAACGGGCAGATGAGTTTGATGGTCTGATCGTTGGATGCCCGGTTTATTATGGCGGCCCGTGTTCCGAAATAACCGCATTCCTGGATCGTTTGTTCTACAGTGCACACGGAAAACTGCAGACAAAACCGGGTGCCGCAATTGTCTCCTGCCGCAGAGGCGGTGCTACCGCAAGTTTTGAGCGGCTTAATAAATACTTTGAAATCAATAATATGCCGGTAGTGACATCACAGTACTGGAATCAGATTCATGGCAACAGTAAGGAACAGGCTCTGCAGGATGAAGAAGGCCTTCAGACAATGCGGACGCTTGGACTAAATATGGCATGGCTTTTGAAATGCATTGAGGCGGGAAAGAAAGCCGGTATTGAAAAGCCGCAGTATGAACCGACTGTATTTACCAACTTCATTCGCTGACTTATGAGACGTCTGTCGGAAGTTCTTAAGGAAACGTACGGTGAGAAAGTGTATAAGCTGTCTCTGACATCCGGGTGCACCTGCCCGAATCGGGACGGCTTTCTTTCCTATGGAGGCTGTACATTCTGTTCTGCCGGAGGGTCGGGAGAGTTTGCGGCGGCCGGTTCTCTGGAGGAACAGCTGGAAGACGCAAAAAAGCGCATTCAGTCCAAAACGGATGCCCGTAAGTTTATTGCCTATTATCAGGCTTTTACTAATACGTATGGAAATCTGGAGCGGCTTCAGAAACTGTACGAAGAGACAATTTCCAGAGAAGAAGTTGTTATTCTATCACTTGGAACACGGCCGGACTGCCTTGGGGATGATGTGCTGGCAATGCTTGGACGACTGAACGCAGTCAAGCCGGTTTGGATTGAATTGGGACTTCAGACAATCCATGAAACAACCGCAGAACGCATCAACCGGCAATATTCACTTGCAGTATTTGAAGATGCCTACCGGCGTCTCAAAGCTATGGGAATCACAGTCATTGTGCATGTCATATTCGGATTGCCGGGAGAAACAGAATCAGACATGCTTGATACGATTCGGCATCTTTCCAACCTGTCACCGCAGCTTGATGGCATTAAAATTCAGATGCTGAATATTCTGAAAGGATCAAAACTGGCAGAAGAATATGAGCAGAATCCATTTCCTTTACTGTCGCTGGAAGAATATGCGGCACTCATTAAACAGAGTGCTGCGATTCTGCCTGCAGAAACGATACTGCATCGCATGACAGGGGATGGAGCAGGAAATCTGCTGATTGCACCGGAATGGGTGCGCAATAAAAAGAAGGTCCTAAATACGCTGAATGCGGTTCTGAAAGAGGAGAGAAATGAATTCTGTACAGAACGAATCAGAGGAGGAGATGGGGAGTATCACGCCGCATCGTTTCAGTTGTGTAAAACAGTTGGCAATGCGACAATAAAAAGGCTTTGGAGGAAACTATGAAGTTTACGGAAATGAAATATGAACGGCCGGATTTTAAAATGGTATCCGGTCAGTATGAAGTCTTATTAAAGGATCTGGAACAGGCGGCGGATGCGAAATCGTTTGCGGAAACGTTTCGAAAGATTGATGACCTGCACAGTCAGATTATGACGATGTCCACACTGTGTGAGATCCGTCATTCCATTAATACAAAAGATGAATTCTATGACAGGGAAAATGATTACTGGGATGAGACGCATCCGCTGTATGCGGTATATGAGAATCGCCTCAGTAAAATCTGTCTATCTTGCCCGTTCCGGGAAGAACTGTATGAATACATCCCGAAGACATACTTTCAGCTGGCAGAATGCAACCTGAAGAGTTTTTCCGAGGAAATTGTTCCGCTGCTGCAGCAGGAAAATAAACTGGCCAGTGAGTATGGAAAACTGAAGGCATCCGCCCAGATCGAATACGATGGACAAATTTATAACCTTTCGACCATTTCAACAAAGGCAGAGGATACAGACCGGAATGTACGAAAAGGCGCCATGGACGCCAAACTGAACTTCTATGCGGAACATGAAGCAGAGTTTGACCGCATCTATGACGGACTGGTTAAGGTGCGTACACAAATCGCAAAGACATTGGGCTATGAATCGTTCACCGAATTGGCGTATCAGCGCATGACGCGTCTGGACTATGACCGCGAAATGGTAACCAACTATCGCCGCCAGATTCTGGAGGATATTGTGCCTTCGGTCTGTGAGCTGTATAAGCGGCAGGCAAAACGTCTCGGAACGGATACGGTTGCGTATTATGACAAGGCAATGGATTTTGCGGATGGAAACCCGACACCAAAGGGATCTTACGAAGACAACATTGCGGCTGCCCGTACGATGTACCACGAAATGAGTGCGGAAACCGGTGAATTCATTGATGTGATGATCGACAATGAACTGTGGGATCTGAAATCCAGAGATGGAAAACAGATGGGTGGTTACTGCACTTCCATTCCGGAATACAAAGTGCCGTTCATCTTTGCGAATTTCAATGGTACCAGCGGGGATGTTGATGTATTGACCCATGAGGCAGGACACGCCTTCCAGTACTACATGGCACGCTCAATTCCAGTATTGGATCTGCAGTGGCCGACCATGGAATCCGCCGAGATCGCATCCATGTCAATGGAATTCAACGCTTGGCCCTGGGCGCATCTGTTCTTCAAGGAAGATACGGAAAAGTACCAGTTTCACCATCTGTCCGGCACACTGAAGTTTTTGCCGTATGGTGTTCTGGTCGATCATTTCCAGCACGAGATCTATGATCATCCAGAGTGGACGCCAGACGAGCGGAAGCAGTGCTGGAGAAAACTGGAACAGCAGTATGAACCATACAAGGACTATACCGGCGCTCCGATTCTTGAGAAGGGCTGCTGGTGGTACCAGCAGGGACATATCTTTGAGTCGCCGTTCTACTACATTGATTACACACTTGCTCAGGTATGTGCACTGCAGTTCTGGGCGAGAAATCATCGACAGGATCCGGAAGCCTGGAATGATTATGTGGCGTTATGCAGACTTGGCGGCACAAAGCCTTTTACGGAGCTGGTGCGCAGCGCAAACCTGAAAGTTCCGTTTGAAGATGGATGTCTGAAAGAAGTAGTAACAGAGATCAACGATTACCTCGAACACATTGACGACACCGCACTATAGGCAAAAGAAAAGAGTTTAATCCATCTTCCGGGTTAAACTCTTTTTTTGCATCAGAATGTTACGGTGCGCGGTTCTTCTGTGAAACTGCAGAAGGTACAGGTCGCATTCTTCAGATAGAAGACAGCAGTATTGCCATCGCCTGCCTGATACATGGACTTTAATGCCGGATTGGCATCCAGCATTGCCTGCTGAGCTTCAATGCGCTCATCAAGCACGGCTTCAGCGCACAGGCGGATCCATTTTCCATCGGCCATCCCGGAGATCTCGATCTTCGGATTCTTCAGCATCTGCTGGGCAACTGCTTTCTTTAGTCCGGTCTGAATGTAGAGCTTGTCTTCAAAGATGTGCTGTGCGCCAAACGGACGTACATGAGGCTGGCCGTTTTCCTCTGTCGCAAGATACCAGACGCCTGCCTTTTTCAAAAATTCCAAAACTTCCTGCATGGA
>JAFWJY010000011.1 GCA_017514525.1 Solobacterium sp.
ACGCCTCACACTAGAAGGTACTCGGATCTCACATTTTGGGAAACTCACCCATACTCCTCATACAGCACTTTTTCCTCGGGACTCAGTCGCACCTTGCGCTCTTCGGTGACTTGTCCCTTAAGCATCATGCTATGGTCCTGTTTTCGCTCGCGGTACACAGTAAGATGCTTGGTTTCGTCCGTGGTTATAGGACGGCGGGGCCCTAGTCCCGCATGATTGTCAAAAAGCTCTTTACCCTCAACTTTTAGGGCGCAGAGGTGTTTGTGCGCACACGAATGAGATGATGTCCGTGGAGAAAACAGATCCTGGTAAGTATCGGGAACTGTTTCCTTATTCGAAATCTCTGCCGGATGATCTGCAGGTCAATCGAAAGAAGACCTCTTTCAGCAAAGGGTGATTCAGTATGCATTATTCTCTTTGATCAGCCAGGAGTGACCATTTGACACTCACTTCACTTCATTTCATGAAAGAATGAATCCGTATTGTTCCGCAGCGGTCCGCAGAAATTGCGGATTGGTCGATCCTGCCATTTATCCGAATCATTCGGATCCAATGAAAAGAAAGAAGATAAATCGCAGAAGCAGTCGGCCTTTTTCCGTTTATGGATTCCCGCCGCTTTCCCGGTGGCTGCGGGACTGCATTTTCCTCCGGCTGTGGTATGATTCATAGGAACTAAACAGAGAAAGGAGTCTTTCATGAAAAAGATCACCTTTAATTCCCCGGTGATACTCTCCTTTGCCGGGATCTCGGGGCTTGTGCTTCTGATCAGCTTTCTTACCAACGGATGGTTCAGGGATACGTTTTTTGTCTGTTACAGGGATTCCCTGGCCAACCCCCTGTTCTATCTGCGGCTGTTCACGCATGTCCTCGGACATCAGAACCTTGCCCATTACACCGGCAATATGACCATGTTTCTATTGATCGGACCGATGCTGGAGGAGAAGTACGGCAGTAAGAATCTCATTGAGATCATCCTTCTGGTCGCCTTTGTGACGGGCGTTGCCCAGGTGATACTGTTCCCCCATGCGGGGCTGCTTGGGGCCAGCGGGATTGTCTTTGCCTTTATGATTCTTGCCAGTGTCACCGGTTCAAAGTCGGGTGAGATCCCTCTCACCATGATCATTGTCATGTTCATCTATCTCGGCCAGGAGCTCTATAACGGGATTGTGGTCAATGACAACATCAGCCAGTTAACCCATATTCTGGGAGGTCTTACCGGGGCATTGTTCGGAATGACCATGCGGCCGTCAAAGAAGTAAAGCCTTCGGGCTTTTTCTTTATACAGGCAGGAAAGACATTCCTTCTTCCTGTGAAGGAATGCACATACAGATATCATGATCTTTTAAACTGCTTTTCACATTTCTTTCACATTTCGTGATTATCATGAGAGTGTATTCCGGAAGACGTGTCCGGATCAAGGTATAGAAATGAAGGAGGATTCCCAAATGACGATGAATACAGGCAATATGTGGAAGTGCCCTCAGTGCGGAAGAGAAAACACCGGCAGATTCTGTGTGATCTGCGGTACCAAGCGGCCGGAAGAAGCTGAAGCCGAGCCGATCGAAATTCCCACTATTGACGCGATGATCGCAGAGACGGTTGATACAGCGGTCAATGACGCGGAAGCTGAAAGAACAACCGCGGAAGCCAGAGAAGAAGTCATCCCGGAGAATACAGCCGATGTGATGATCCCGAGTGCTTCCGTATCCGAAGAAAAAACAGAACCAAAGGAAGTAAACTTCTCTTCCCGGCCCGTTCAGGAAGAGCCTAAGAGAGAAGAAAGGAGCGCAGCTATGACAAGAGAAACCTATCAGAAGCCGAAAGCTCTTTATCCGAAGAAAAAAGCCGAAAGGAAGAGCAATCCGGTTCTCACGGCACTGCTTGCCGGTATGATCGGACTGGGTGCGGGATTCGGCGGCGGCTATCTTGCCGTGAAGAATTACATGCCCGAACCCACCGTGATCTATCAGACCGTTCCGGCTCCTACAACAACTGAGGCAAAACCGGAAGAGAGTGCACAGACCCCGGTTCAGGCTTCGGTAAGCACTGAAAAGACGATTCAGGAGGTAGCGGAATCCGCCAGCAAGACTGTCGTTGAGATCCAGGTGGAAAACACCACGACAAGCTTCGGTCTGTTCGGCGGCACCTACATCTCTCAGTCTGCCGGTTCCGGTGTCATCATCTCCGAAGACGGCTATATCATCACCAACAACCATGTGGTGGAAGGTGCTCAGAAGGTTACCGTCACCACGTATGACGGAACCACCTATGACGCCAAGGTCATCGGCACCGATGCCAAGTCGGATATCGGCGTGATCAAGGTAGATGCGACCGGCCTCAATGCGGCAGTGATCGGTGACTCTGATGCGCTTCGCGTCGGCGATACCGCCATCGTAATCGGCAATCCGCTCGGAACCCTCGGCGGAACGGTTACCAACGGCATCATCTCCGCGACTGACCGCGAGATGACCATCAACAACCAGTCCATGACTCTGATCCAGACCAATGCCGCAATCAACAACGGCAACTCCGGCGGCGGCCTGTTTGACGGCAGCGGCAATCTCGTCGGCATCGTCAACGCCAAGGACAGCGGCACATCCAGCAGCGGAGCTGTCATTGAAGGAATCGGATTTGCGATTCCGATCAATACCGCCTACGAGATTGCGACCGACCTGATGGAAAACGGGTATGTCACAAACCGTGCGACAATCGGCGTATCGCTCTCTACCGTAAGTTCTGACTTCTATGACCGCACCACGGGTGAATCCTTCCCGGCAGGTCTCTATATCGCAGAAGTATATGAAGGAAGCGGCGCTGAAACGGCAGGCCTTAAACCATATGACCGGATCGTTTCTGCAGAAGGAACCGAGGTCAGCTCCTATACCGATCTCACCCGCATATTAACCGGCAAAAAGGTCGGGGATACACTGGAGCTTGTCATTGAACGCGAAGGAGAAACCAAGAATGTATCCGTCGTGCTGACCGGCCCACTGGAATCCATGAACAACTGATCCAACCAAGAGATGGGCGCATCCCATCTCTTTTTTTCTGCTTGTCGGAAACTTTCTCTTTCGCTAAACTGAAACGGATTGACACACAAAGGAGGAATCTCTCTTGAACGAACACAACAAACGCGGATCATTTACCGGCAAAATCGGCTTTGTATTAGCCACTGCCGGCGCATCCGTAGGACTCGGCAATATCTGGCGCTTCCCGTACCTCGCCGCTAAATATGGCGGAGGCGTCTTCTTGCTCGTTTATATCCTGCTGGCCATGACATTCGGCTACACGATGATCATCGCGGAAACCGTTATCGGCCGCGCGTCCGGAAAAAGTCCGGTCAGCGCATTCCAGATGTATTCGAAAAACCGTTTCATGATATTTGGCGGATGGCTGAATGCCATCATCCCGATTCTGATCGTCCCGTATTATTCCGTGATCGGAGGCTGGGTGGCAAAATACCTCTACGCCTATCTGACGCAGCCGCTCGAAATAATCGCATCGGATACCTTCTTCACCGAATTTATCACCAGTGGATTCTCATCAGAATTCTGGTTTCTGGTCTTTTCGGCATTTGTGCTCATCATTATCTTCATGGGCGTACAAAATGGCATTGAGCGCGTCTCCCGCATCATGATGCCGGTGCTGGTTGTGCTGGCATTCATTATCGCAGGCTACTCGATCCTGTTGCCGGGAGCCATAGAAGGCGTGAAGTACTTTCTGATTCCAGACTTCAGCCGGTTCTCCTGGATGACCGTCGTATCCGCCATGGGTCAGATGTTCTATTCGCTGTCCATTGCGATGGGTATTCTGATTACCTTTGGATCTTACATGAAGAAAGACATCAGTATTGAAGACTCCACCATCCAGGTTGAAATCTTTGACACTGCTATTGCGATTCTGGCCGGACTGATGATCATTCCGGCAGTCTTCTCCTTTTCCGGGGCATCTGCCGGAGAGACCCTGAAAGCCGGTCCTTCCCTGATGTTTGTGACGATGCCGAAAATCTTTGCGGAGATGGCTTATGGCCGCTTTATTGGCATCCTGTTCTTCCTGCTGGTATTATTTGCGGCGCTGACCAGTGCGATTGCCCTGTCGGAAGCTGCCGTTTCAACCTTTGCGGATGAATTTGGCTGGAGCCGTACAACAGGAACTGCGTTCCTTGGCATCGTCATGATTCTGCTGGGAACCCTGTCGTGCCTTGGCTATGGACCGCTGTCTTTTATCACTCTGCTCGGCATGCCGTTCCTGGACTTCTTTGACTTCCTGACCAACTCCGTCATGATGCCGGTATCCGCCTTTGCGATTTGTGTTCTGATTACGCGCTATATGACCATTGATGAGGCGGAAAAAGAAGTGATCCTTGGAGGAATGCCTTTCCGCAGAAGAGCAGTCTTCCGCTTTATGATTCGTTATGTCTGTCCGATTTTTGTCCTGATTATTCTGCTCAGCTCCATTGCCTCTTCGCTTGGACTGATTGTCATCTGAATCTGAAATCCTGTGTCTTCTTCGGAAGGCACTTTTTTGATCTGGAATCAAAAAACATGCCCGCACTTTCCAGACGATGGGAACGGGCATGTTTCGTTTTTACGATCCGTCAAAGATCTGATACAGCTTCAGATACGGTTCATCGATCACTTCAATCGTTTCATCCAGACGCAGTATCTTCTGACTGGTTGGATTCTCGGGGAACTCCGGAACGCCTTCCCCATTTGGATTTCCAGTTCTGGCGAAGTTCACCCAGTAGGTATGCATGATCCTGCTCAGCGTCCGGTCACTTTCGTCAAACAGTTTCGCATTATCCGGCAGATTGCCGAATGCGTAAATCAGCTCTCCGCTGTGCCAGTCGGAAAGACTTCCATTCTGTTTGGTAAACAGATATTCATAGACCGGTATATCCTGCTGTGCCGCAAGCCGGTTCAGACAGTAATGCGAATAATTGAAGAATGCCGCTCCATAGATTTCTGCCCAGCAGCGATCCGCTTCTTCATCAGTTTTCGCCGGATACAGCTTCAGTATCGCATCTGCCTGGTCCGGAAACAGAGCCCGGATCTTGGATTCATAGTCCTTCATAGTGGCATGGCCAAAAATAATAAACGGTCCGCTTTCTTCTCCATTGAATCCATGCAGGATTGCCTGTTCGTTATGAACACCCTGACGGCGCAGATTGGCAGGTGTGTCAGTAAGCACCGTGCCGTCGATCGTGATGTGGTGCTGAGTGCTAAGCTCTTTGACAAGTGTTTCCGCCGGTAGTGAACGAAGCTCATCCGCATGTTTGCAGTTGTAGCGTTCCAGCAGTTCATTTCCTGAGGCAAGCGCCTCATCAAACAAACGGAAGGAATGCGGCGGATTGTCGGAAGATACGGTGCTGCTTTCAAGAATCGCCCTTTGAAAAAGGCCCTTCGCCAGCGGGGAAACACATAATGCGTCCACACAGACCGCACCGGCGGATTCCCCGACAAGCGTCACATTCGATGGATCTCCGCCAAACGCGGCGATGTTGTTTTGAACCCATTCCAGCGCCTTGATCTGATCGAGCAGGCCATAGTTGCCGGTTGTCCCCTCATCCGCCAGAAATTCCTGTTCCGCAAGAAATCCGAATACGCCCAATCGATAACCCATATTAACGGTAATGACGCCATCGGCCGCAAACGCCTCGCCATTGTAGTCCGGCCACCAGGACTGTCCTGTCTGCAGGGAACCGCCGTGAATATAGACCAGGACCGGAAGCCCGCTGACTGTTCCTGCCGGCTTCCAGACATTGAGATACAGACTGTCTTCGCTGACCGGCGGAACACTGTGTACCGTAAAGGGCTTGTAGTCGTGATAGCCAACGATCCGGGTCAGAGACTCCATAAGCGGAATATCTCTTGTCTGCATGGACATCGGCGCAAACGTGTCACAGGCTCTTATCCCATCCCATGGTTCAAGATCCTGCGGCTTTTTCCAGCGCAGCTGTCCAATCGGCGGCGCCGCATAAGGAATGCCGGCATAGACTTCAACGGTGTGATCCTGATTGAAGACGCCTGTGATTTTTCCACTGTCCGTCGTAATCACATCTGTCACATCCGGATGCGCAGCGGAAGTCGCAGGTACTGGTTTAACCTGTGGCCAGGCAAGAAAGAAGATGCCCGCATAAACGACCAGACTTCCAAGCCAGAGCAGCGCGGTATAGCTTCCGTTCGGCATCCGTTTTGCGACCAGCGGAAACAGAATAACCACCGCAAGAAACAGAATCCAGCCGATCCACCGGCTGTGATTGAGTTCCAGCAACGTTCCTGCAATCAATGCAGTCAGAATATGCAGTATCCAGATCATTGGTTTCATTTGGCTTCCGTTTCCTCTTCTTTAATTGTTTTCTTTACGATTCCGTTCAGCAGTCCCATCTTTTCTTCCGCAAACGACCCGATCAGCTTTCCCGCCTGTTTCTTCACATTCTCAAGATAGGTCTTCTGAAGGGTTTTTACGAGCTCCTTGGTTTCTTCACTGGAGTCCATCATTGCCTTCAGCACATCCGGGATCGCCTTCAGACTCAGATCATTCAGATTTACAGCCCCGTTGATTTGAAAACTGTCAAACAGGTCTTTGACAAAGGCAGCGCGGCTGCCTGCGTCTGCGGTTCGGATCCAGTCATCCAGCGTTTCATTCACGAGTTTTACCGAAGGGTCAAGCTGCTCCGCCCGAATCAGCTGCGGACCTCTTGCCTTCCAGCTCATGAGATCATGCTGGAACAGACCGGCGGCGCTCGTTTTGACAATACGCACATCCGGAATCTCACGCCAGAACAGCTGGCCGATCACATCATACTCCGGGACGATTTTCGTCAGGATCGGATCAACCTGACGAATGACGTTGAGATCATATACATCCTCGCAGAATCCGGGACCGTCGTTGTCAAAGATCCGAAGCACATGTCTGCGCATCATCGGTGATATCAGAGATCCCGCATAAATTGCGAGATTGCCGCCTTTGGAATGGCCGCCGAGATAGTAGTCCCGGCTTTTCTGCATCGTTTCCTTCAGATACTCCAAGGCAATTTCCTGACCGGGAATTTTGGTAAAACTTGTCATGAAGTCTTCCCGCCAGCCGATGATGCTGTTGTCCGTGCCTCGAAATGCGATATAAGACGTTGTGTTATTCAGTTCAAAATGCACAGCCGCAAACTGAACCCGTTCTTTTTCAAAAACGTCTTTGTAATAAGTCAGCCGGAGTGATCCGAACCGGCGGGATTCTGCGACAGCCCGCACGAATGGTTCATTCCCGCCAAACGTTGTACGAAATTTATATTTGCCCAGCTCACAAATCTTCTGATAGGCCTCTTTCAGCGTCGGACCATGTCCGCTCATCGCATCCAATACCGGTGAAAGATCCAGATAGACCAGTTCTGACAACACAACGTTGTCCACTTCATTAAATGGACTCTGTTCAAAGAGAAGATCGCCTCTCCAGTAGATGTATTCAATCAGACCTTCTGTCATCTGCTCATTGCTCATGGATCTGCTCCTGTCATGTAATATCTGTATTATACCTGTGTTAATCGCATTCGCAGTGATTAACGATTTCGTATAATGGGAAAAGAAAGAAGGACTTCCTATGTCTCTGCTTGTTACGGATATCGGCGGATCCACCGTGAAATATGGTATCTGCGATGCTAGTGGCACCCTTTCCCATACCGGTGCGTTTCCAGTCCCGGACAGCCTCATCTCTTTTCTGGATCAGCTTGAACCATTAGTACAGCAGTTTCAGCCGGAGGGCATCGCCCTCAGTTCGCCTGGCTCTGTTGATCCTGACAGCGGGATGGTTCACGGAATCAGTGCCGTGCCATGGATCCATGGCCCATCACTGACCCAGGAACTTCAGAAGAGGTTTTCTCTGCCCGTCACGATTGAAAATGACGCCAACTGCGCAGCGCTTGCGGAACTGTGGCTTGGGGCTGCACGTGATCTGAAGGACTGCTGCTTTGTCATATTTGGCACCGGAATCGGCGGTGCTCTGGTCCAGAACCGCAAACTGATTCGCGGCGCGACCATGTCTGCAGGTGAATTCGGACTGATGATTCTGGATTATGACATCGAAACACAGTCCTATCATGTATGGTCCCGCTATTCGACCAATCATACCGTTCGCAATGCCGAACAGGAATGCGGTCTGAAGGAACATTCGCTGGATGGCATTACACTGTTTGAAAACAAGGACAATAATCCCATCTTCGCAAAACATATTGAGTACTTTTACAACGCGGCCGCAAACGGGTTTCTGAATCTGCAGCAGATGTATGATCCAGAGGCAATCATTGTCGGCGGCGGCATCTCTGCCCGCCCCGATCTGAAGGAACAGATTCTCCGCCGCATTGCCGTTCGCATCAAAGGGCGTGAAAACTACATTCCCGTGCCGCAGATACGCATCTGCCGGTTTCGCAATGATGCCAATCTGATCGGCGCAGCGTATCATTTCTTGTTGGAGAATTCATGATGAACTTTGTCTTTCCAGAGCACTTCCTGTGGGGTGCCGCTTCCAGCGGGCCGCAGAGTGAAGGAAGTTTTCAAAAGCCGCATGCCAGCGTGATGGACTACTGGTTTCAGACCCGTCCTCAGGATTTTTATGATGGTGCAGGTCCGGATCAGGCCAGTGATTTTTATCATCGCTACAGAGAAGATCTGCGGCTGATGAAGGAATGCGGCTTCAATTCCTTCCGCACATCGATTCAATGGACACGGCTGATTCAGGATCTGGAAACCGGAGCGCCTGATCCCGATGGCGTTTCCTTTTACAACCGTCTGATTGAGGAAGCACAGGCACTTGGCATCCAGCTGATTCTGAATCTGCACCACTTTGATCTTCCGGAAGTGCTTCTCGAACAGTATGGCGGCTGGGAAAGCAGGCATGTGGTGGATTTATACGTTCGCTTCGCCCGTACTGCGTTTACGCTGTTTGGCAATCGGGTATCGCGCTGGACAACCTTTAATGAGCCGATGGTTATTGCCGAAGCCGGCTATCTGGATGGTTTCCACTGGCCAAAGTATAAAAACCGCGGGAAGGCTGCCGTACAGGTCATGTACCATATGGCGCTTGCCAGCGCCCTTGCGGTAAAGGCATTCCATGAACTTGTCCCAGACGGTTCGATCGGCATTATTCTGAATCTCACGCCCGCCTATCCAAAAGATGCGCAGGCGGAACATCTTGCCGCGGCGCGCTTTGTCGAACAGTTCTATAACCACTTCTTTCTGGATGCGGCAGTAAAAGGTTCCTTTCCCAAAGAACTCCTGAAAGAACTGCGCCGGCAGTCTGTTCTGTTTACTGCGTCCGATGACGATCTAGCGGTTGTTTCTGAAAACACAGTTGATTTTATCGGCGTCAACTATTACCACCCGCGTCGTGTCCAGGCCCGTACAGATTCCTGGCAGGAAGCGGAATGGAGCCCAAACGCCTATTTTTGTGATTATGAAATGCCCAACAGGCGCATCAATCCATACCGCGGATGGGAAATCTATCCGCAGGCGATTGGAGATATTGCGGACGTGATAAAGAACGAATACAACAACATCCCCTGGTATCTTTCCGAAAACGGGATGGGTGTGGAACATGAAGCACGCTTTATGAATGAAGCAGGCGTGATCTGTGATGATTACCGGATCGCGTTTTATGAAGAACACCTCGCCCAGCTTCATCAGGCAATTCAAAACGGTGCAGCCTGTTTCGGGTTTCACGCCTGGACTGCTGTGGACTGCTGGTCATGGAATAACGCTTATAAAAACCGCTATGGGTTTATCGCGCTGGATCGTTCCACTGGCAGCCGGACGATCAAGCAATCCGGACGCTGGTTCCGGAAACTGGCAGACACAAATACATTAACGCTGGAGGATATAACCTTATGAGGAACTACCTTGTCATATCGGATATTCATGGTGATAAAGCTGGCGCTGACCTGATCCAGGAAGCGATCGATCTTCATCAGCCGGAACGCATACTGCTGCTGGGAGATGTACTGTATCACGGCCCGCGCAATGATCTGCCGAACCAGTATGATCCCAAAGCGGTAATCGCCTTTATCAATAGCCTGAAAACACCTGTTACTGCAGTGCGCGGCAACTGTGATGCGGAAGTGGACCAGATGGTTCTCAACATTCCGATCACCGCCGATTACAACTGTTTCCCGCTTGGATCACGAACGCTGTTTCTTACCCATGGGCATGTTTACAGTCCGGAGCACCTGCCGGTCCTGAAGGCTGGCGATCTGTTTCTGTATGGACATACGCATATTCCATCTGCGCTTCAAGCAGGCGGAATCTACCTGCTGAACCCGGGAAGTGTTTCGCTTCCAAAAGAAAACCATCCGCGCAGCTATGGTCTGTTAACAGAAACCGCATTTACCGTACGGGACGCGGCACACCACAAGTATCAATCAATTGTATTTGAGGACGCGCCTGCTGAACTATAATAGGGGCATATGCTCGAATCCATTCGTTCCATCAGTCTTTCCATCTTTCAGAACAGCGACCTGCTGATCCTGCTGTTTCTGTCTGCTCTGATTCTGTTTGTACTGCATGGATTAAAACCGTTTCTGAAAGAGGACCCACCTTCCCCGAAAGCGCCGCCTCTTAGTGAGCCGCTTTCTTTTTTGCGTCGTTCCAAGCCGAAGGTTTCCTGGTCCAAACACGATCGGTATGTTCTGTACGCTGTGATGCTGGTGTATGGACTGATCAGTTTTTATCAGCTTGGCTCCACCTCCATGCCGGTAACTACCTGGCAGCCGGTTGCCACGCCGCAAAGCGTGATCTTTGAGCTGTCTGGAGAAACCGCATTTGACCGGGTTGTTGGCTTCTATGGAGAAGGCGACAATAACAGCCGGGAATCCGGGTATCAGCTGGGCTTTCACGACATTGTCCTGGAGGGAAGCTCTGACCTGAATACCTGGGAGCCGCTGACCGTTCTTTCCGAAGGCTCCATCTATCGCTACCTCAGTTTCAACGGATACTGGGATTACCGGTACATTCGTCTTACCAGCAAGGATGACAGCGATACGATTACAGAACTGGCATTTGTGAGCAGCTGGCAGAATAAGATCCTGCCAGTGAAGGTATATGAAGACGCGCAGAAAGACAGTGCGTATCCGGCTGAGCGGATGATCGATGAGCAGGACAAGGTCGTACTGGATCCGACCTATTATCATGAGAGCTACTTTGATGAAGTGTATCATCCGCGCAATGCCTGGGAGATTGCCAATGGTCAGGCCATGTATTCCACGGTTCATCCATTGCTGGGGACGGAGTTCATCGCCCTTTCCATTCGCCTGTTTGGCATGAATCCATTTGCCTGGCGGCTGCCCGGCGCATTGTTTGGGGTTGCCATGTTGGCAGTGCTGTTCCATATCCTGTGCCTGCTGTTCGAAGATCATCGGTATGCCCGCTTTGGCGTCATTCTGTTTGCGGTGGAGTTTATGCATCTGACCACATCACGCATTGCGACACTGGAACCGATGAGTGTGTTTTTTATCCTGCTGATGTTTGACCGCATGATTCAGTATTGTCAGATGTCGTTCTACGATCATTCCTTCCGCGACACGATTCTGATTCTGCTGCGGTGCGGCATTGATATGAGTCTTGCGATCGCCGTGAAATGGACGGCCTGCTACAGCGCCGTCGGACTGGCCATCCTGTTTTTTGCGACAATATTTATGCGGGCCCGGGAGTACCGGAAAGCCATCGAACTTCCAGTTGAAACGACTGCCTATATGGATGAACATTCCAAAGCGGTGTTTCGAACGATTCAGCGTTATCCGGAATATCTTCTGA
>JAFWJY010000167.1 GCA_017514525.1 Solobacterium sp.
CTGTTTTTGTCAAAGCATGACCTGCCGCAGGGATTTCTTTGGTTTCGTATGCATCACAGTTGGAACAAGTCCGCTTTTCTTCGCCTTTTTCTGTACAGGTTGGTGCTGTTGTTTGACTCCAGGCGCTCCAGCTGTGGCCTGTCGCAGAAATAACCCATGAATCGGCAGCAATCTCTGTATTACCCTCCGCATCATTGAAATACTTACCACATCTCCCACAGGACCAGTAGGCACTGTTTCCGGCAGTCGTGCAGGTTGCATCAACAGCTGAATGACCAGTCATATCATGTCCAAGCGCACCAATCTTCCAGGAATCTGCTTCGATTTCATTATTTCCTTTTTCATCTGAGAAGTGTTTTTGACACTGATCACACGACCAGTAAGCGCTGTTTCCGGCCGTCGTGCAGGTTGCATCAGCAGCTGAATGAGCGGTCATGTTATGTCCAAGCTTATTTATGATCCAGGAATTGGCACTGATCTCTGTATTGCCCTCCGCATCACTGAAATGCTTACCACAGGTTTCACAAGTCCAGTATTCACTGTTTCCGGCGGTTGTGCAGGTTGCAACAACAGCCGGATGAGAGATCAAGCTATGCCTAAGCTTATTTATGATCCATGAATTCTCGCCGATCTCATTTTCTCCGTCTGCATCCGAAAAGTATTTATTACATCTGTCGCAGGACCAGTAAGCACTGTTTCCGGCCGTCGTACAGGTTGCTGCTACAGCCGGATTGGGTGTCATGTTATGTCCAAGCTTATTTATGACCCAGGAATTCGCAGTGATCTTTGTATTACCCTCCGCATCACTGAAACAATTACCACATGTTCCGCAAATCCAGTATTCACTGTTACCGGCAGTTGTGCAGGTTGCAGGTTCTGCGTCGTGGTGTTCAAAATTGTGACCTGTGGCTTGTATTTCTTCGGTTTCGCTTGCATCGCAGTTGGAACAGGTTCGTGTTTGTACACCTTTTTCTGTACAGGTTGGTGCCGTCGTCTGACTCCAGGCTCTCCAGTTATGGTTTGGTGGAATAACCCATGATTCCTCCGTGATCTCAATGTTTCCGGTTTCATCAGTAAAATGCTTATTGCAGTTTCCACATGTCCAGCCTTCAATATGTCCTGGCTGTGTACAGGAAGCAGCAACTGTATCTTCTTTTGTCAGCGTATGGTTCAGAGCCGGAATTGTCTTATGTATGCTGCTGATTATCTCACCGCAATCAGTACAACGGATGACTTCGTCATAGCTTCCCTCCGTTGAGCATGTTGCGGCAACCTCATTCTCACGAACTGCTTCACCTGGATTATGTTCCGAGGTATGAATGGTCGCTGTGCTCGGAAAGGCTGTAAAATGAATAGTTTTGTTATCCCATTCCTCTTTGGTTCCTGAATAATAAACAACTGATAGATTGGGACAGTCTCCAAAGGCATTTGAATCAATTGAAGATATATCCTGAGGAATTATGATACTGGTAATTTGTTTACAACCATCAAAAGCATGACTTCCGATTCTAATAAGCGTAGATGGAAGAGAAACGCTGGAAACATTTGAATTGTAATTTCCACAATCAAAATTATAATCTCCTATTGAAATCACACCTCACCTATAACAATAGATGTGATGTACTCAAAATTATAGTTCCCGGTATAGTTACCGTAATACCAGGGAGGACGTGAGCTGTTAGGATAATCGGTCATACTGCCATTGCCGGTGATCGTCAGAACACCGGCATCAGATAATACCCAACTGTGTCCGGAAGGCAGTGATCCGCTGTCAATGTTTCCAGCTGTTGAACCCGTTGGAATCATCAAAACAAAAACCAGTACAACGATCAATGTGGTGATCAAAACAGAATTCTTTTTCATTGACAAAGCCTCCGTGATGTCTGTTCATCTTCCTTGCGCAGCAAATAACAACTTTGTAACAAAAATGATAAGGTAAATTTAATGTTTTCTCAATAGTTGTGTAACGCAGGGTTTGAGTAAAAGAGCTCTGTTTCACAAAAAAGTGAAAGTATATCGGAAGAAGTGTGAGGTGTCTTTCAGTCGCAGTTCCGGTTGCAGGCCGAAAACAGCGCAAAAAAGAGCTGTGAAGCTCCGACGGATTCCGCCGTTTCTTCACAGCTCCTCAGGATCACGGATGGATCTCAGAAATCGCAGTTCTGCGGGGTACGGAAGTAGGGGATGACGTCGCGGATATTGTCCACGCCGGTGAGGTAGATGATCAGGCGCTCGAAGCCCATGCCGAAGCCGGCATGCGTGCAGCCGCCGAATTTGCGGAGGTTCACGTACCAGTACATCTCTTCCTTGCTGATGCCCAGCTCGTCCATGCGCTGCGTCAGCCGTTCAAGCCGGTCTTCCCTCTGGCTTCCGCCCATGAGTTCGCCGGCGCCGGGAACCAGCAGGTCAACGGCAGCAACGGTTTTCCCGTCGTCGTTCTGGTACATGTAGAAGGCCTTGATGTCCTTCGGCCAGTTGTAAACGAAAACCGGGCTGTGGAAATATTCCTCGGTCAGGTATTTCTCGTGTTCCTTGGCGGTATCTTCGCCGTACTTCGGCTCGAATTTGAACTCCGTACCGTTCTCCATGGCCTTGCGCAGGATAGTAATGGCCTCCTCATGGGTGACGCGGGCGCAATGGCTTTCGAGCAGGGCGTTCAGC
>JAFWJY010000168.1 GCA_017514525.1 Solobacterium sp.
AAACAATAATACAGTGTCTATGATATTTCCAAATGGTTAACGAATTCTTAACAGATTTATTAATAAAGATTAAAACAAATGTATGACAGGATAATAAAAAAGAGAGGCAAGCAACAACAACCTCTCTTGATGAGCTAAAGACCGAAACGGAGAATTACGATTCCATAGGGATAGTCAACCTAACTAGAAAACGACTCTCATCACTCTCGATTTCAACGGAACCGCCTTCCTTTTGCACGAGTTCCCGTACGTTCAGCAGACCAATACCGCTGCCGGCAGCTTTGGTTTCCTCTGATGAACTGATGGCATTTTCGAAAGCAATCCTTGCAGAACCCCCGCTCTCCTCACAGGAAAACAGCACCGGTTCAGTCGGGTCCGCGTAGCGTACAATATTGGACGTAATGTTGTCCAACACACGGGCAAACAACTGCTTATCCGCCGACAAAATCAAACCTGCGGATGAGTAATATTCCTGCACCGTAAAGCCTGTCAGCCGCAAAGCCTCTGCCGCATCCGCCAGAACCAAAGCCAAATCGAACCCGGCTTTCGCCGCATCCGCATTCTGCTCCTGCTTTGTTTCCGGAGCAATCGCTTGTCCTGTATCTTTCGCTGCATGGAATAGTTCTTCCGCGAGATTTGTCAGATTCGCGGCATTTTCCTGGATTCTGTCAATATAGTGATCGCGCTGTGCTTCTGTCTCGTAATCGCCCCGTTTGAGCAAATCGGCAAACAGGTTCATGGACGTTAGTGGTGTCCGGATATCGTGGGATAGTCTTGTCACAATCGACTGCCGTTCTTCCGCCAGGCGGTTTTCTTCCTCCATATGATGCCTGAGTGCCTCTCGCATCTGATCCAGGTTTTCTGCCAGATCAGTCAATTCGTCATTGCCTCTGACTGTAACTTCATAATCCAGATCGCCACTGCCCAAAATCTCAATCTCGTCACGCAGTTTCGTAATATACCGTGTGCGTTTCCGTATAGCAGGCAGGAAGACCGCTAAGAATACTGCAAAAGCGCATAGGACGCTGATGGCCATCGAATATTTGAAAGACTTGTAATAGTAGTCACCGAAAATCATGACTTGATAGGTCCCATCGGCAAACTGTACATCATATGGAATGATCCATTCCAGATACTCCAGATTAGCTGCCTGTTGGAAACTTTTGGACCCTCGACCGTAATACTGGAACAGCAGCTCGTCGTCATTATAGATTTGATAAAAGATATCGCCCTGCTGTTTTCCCCATTCACTTAAAGCGCGATCATCTGTACTGGCAATCTGATTCTCGTCCACATATTCCTGCAGTGATCGTACAAATTGCTTGTCATGGGACACATAATAACCAGATTCCTCAAAAAACCGGTCTGTGAAAAAGCCAGACCCCAAATACAAAAGCAAAAACACCAGCAATCCCGCTGCAATAGCCATAAGCAGACGTATTATGTGTTGGCGCATTATTGTTGTGCGTTTCGTGTTACTCTGCACCAAAGCGGTAACCCTTTCCCCATACGGTTCTGATATACTGCGGATTGCCCGGGTCCTTTTCCAGTTTTACCCGAAGCTTACGGATGTGTACTACGACCGTTCCGTTACAATTGTAGAAATACGGTTCATTCCAGATGCTCTCATAGAGGTTCTGCGCCGAAAAGATCTTCCTCGGATGCTTCATCAGAAGCCGCAGAATCTGATACTCCAATTCTGTCAGCTGCACTTCCTTCCCGTTAACATACACCTCGTTCATTGACAAATGAATACGGATTCCTGCCATCTCAAGGTATGATTCATTTGTTTCTTCGTCTGTATCGTTTGATGCGCTATATACTTGATAACGGCGCAGCAACGCTTTGACGCGCCCCAACAGTTCTGAATAGGAGAACGGTTTGGTCAGATAATCGTCTCCACCTGCCATAAGTCCGATGAGCTTGTCAGATTCCTGCACCTTCGCTGTAAGGAACAGAATCGGCACATAGGATTTTTTACGGATTTCTTCACAGACTTTCAGGCCGGAAATGTCTGGCAGCATAACGTCAAGAAGGACGAGCGAAACGTGATCATTCAATTTCTTTAATCCGTCCGTACCTGTACCCGCTTCCTGTACTGCGTAACCTTCGCTCTGGAGCAGAATCCGTACTCCCTCGCGGATGCTGTCATCGTCTTCTATAATCAAGATTGTTGTTTTTGTATCCATATTTCTCTCCTGCTATTTCATTATACTTTTCTGTATACTATATTACTATACCCATGATTAACAGAACGAACGAAATTATTAAGAATTATTAACGGCAGATTTGTTCACTTCCAAAAAACACAAAAACCCGTGTGGTGTCCGGGTTTTTGTGCCTATTATCTGGCAAGAAGGTATTATAGCCCTCTTACTATTAAGTTGTCTGATTAAGCCTCAGCAGCTTCCAGAGCAGCCTGTTTCTCGGCTTCTCTTTCTTCCATAACTTTCTGGTATTCTTCCTCGGTCATTTCTTCCATTGTGATACCAGTTACGCCATAGAACATGGATACCAGCGGATTGAGCCAATTCAGGACAGCAAACGGTATATACGCGCTGTTGACCTGCAGGAACGAACGCATCGTTGCTCCGCAAGTATTCCATGGGAAGAAGTTTGAGGTAATCGTTCCCGAGTCTTCCAGACATCTCGACAGGTTCTTCGCTTTGAGTCTTCTGTCTTCGAATGCTTCCTTGTACATTCTGCCCGGCAGAATGATGGACAGATACTGGTCGCAGCAGATTGCATTAACGAATACGCAAGTCAGTTCTGTTACGATGACCAGTCCGCCTCTGGTGCCTCTAGCCAGTTTCAGAATTGAATCTGCCAGGTTAGCCATGATGCCGGTGCAGTCTACGATACCGCCGAAGCACATTGCCAGCATGATCAGGGAGATGGTCCACATCATGGACTGGAGACCGCCGCCTGTCAGCAGTGCTACCAGTTTGGTCATGAGCAGGTCATCTTCCGGAGCTTCATAGCCGCTAGGCAGGCTGCCAAGACCATTGTTGATGATGTTGTATACAGCAGACTGTTCTCCTCCGCCCGGGAAGATTCTGATTCCCTGCAGTCCCATGAACGGGATACCCAACAGAGCACCAACGACCAACGCTGGGAGCGCAGGCATCTTGATGATGACCGCTACGATAACGAATACAGGTGGAATCAGATAAAGGAGTCCAACAGTGAAGTTGCTTGAGATGAAGTCAAGAATCATCTGAATCTGACTTTCATCTGCGCTGCCGCCTTTGTGCGTGAATCCTAGTATCAGATACACGACAAATGCGATACCCAATGACGGCCCTACCGTGTAGACCATGTGTTTGATGTGTTCAAACAGAGTCGATCCCGCAATCGCCGGAGCCAGGTTCGTCGTATCAGACAGCGGTGACATCTTGTCTCCGAAGTATGCGCCGGAAACGATTGCGCCTGCGGTCATGTAGTCCGGGAATCCCAGTGCCGTTCCGATACCAATCAGAGCAACGCCCATGGATCCCGCTGTCGACCAGGAAGAACCTGTCGCCAGGGATATGATGGAGCACAGCAGGCAGGCTGTGAACAGAAATACTTTCGGTGAAATGATCTTGATGCCATAGAACATCATGGACGGAATAACGCCGCCGGCTTTCCAGCATCCGATCATGGCACCTACACATGCCAGAATCAGCATCGCCTGCATGGATCTGTTGATAGCAGCCAGAATACCCTGTTCCATGTAGCTCCATTTCCAACCGTTGGCTGCGCCGATGATGCCGGCTACGAGAGCCGCCATGATCAGACCGCCGTGTGCCTCTCCGCCTTCATCGAACTTAACATTCCAGAACAGGAATACCACCATTGCGAGGATGACGAGGATGCACTGCCACATTGGTATTTTTCTACCCATAACAAAAATCCTCCTTACAACAAATGTCTATTAGTAAATAATTGCATGCGAAACACCACATTCGCATACAATATTGTAGGTCGTTCTTATTAACAAACTATTAATCTATTATTAAAGATTCATTACGATTCATTAACTATTTATTAACTAACCGTTCCTGTATCCTTGACAATCTGTTCCCTGCCGTCGTCCTTACACGGCATCAGGCTGACTTTTTTGTAGTATTTAAATCCGTCATTTCAAAAGCATTCCAAGCGGCTGACCCATGTGAACAGGTGTTTCGTGCCCGCTACAGTGTTCATTGAACAAATCGTAATCTAAATGCAACATATCCTTTTCAAAAAGCAGGACAATTGTGGAGCCTCCGAATTCGAAACAACCTTTCTCCTCACCGGCGTATACGTTACAAACACCTTTTGGAATCGGGTGATTGCTGATTCTTCCGACCAGAAGTGCACCGATTTCCATCTGTACCATATACTTTTGCTGTGTTGTCCGGATTACTTGGTACTCTCTGCTGTTCTCGGCAAAAACCGGAACTGTTTCTAGTGCAACTGGACGAACACAGTGCAGTTTTCCTTCGATTCTCCTGCTGTGCAGAACGGTTCCATCGGCGCTGTAACAGTACCGATGGTAATGCTGCGGCGTCAAGCGAAAAATTAACGCAGTTCCTCCCTGCAGGAAAGAAGATAGTCTTTCGTCATTTAGAAGCCGCCGAAGACTGTAGGGCATTCCTTTTAACCGAAAACAGGAATCCGCTCGAATCTGTGTTACAGAAAGCAATCCGTCACAGGGGCAAAAAAGATGATTCTCCATAGATTTCGGAAGTGCAACGTCTTTCCGCTTTCTGGTGAAAAACTCATTAAAGGAAGAAAAACCGTCTGCGGGAATCTCAATATCACTCATCTTGATTCCATATTTGCTGATGTACCAGGGGACAATCCTGCGAGAAATATCTGAAGACAGGACCTTTCCCCCTAACCGCGACACTCCCGGAGATACAAGTACCTTTAGCAGGCACCTCCCCGGGACTGTGCGATAAAGTAAGAGAGATAGCTTATCTGTCATATGACGTCCCATCCCATACCGAGAAACATTGCAACCATCTCAAAGAATGCAATGGTTCCGATTGCAATTTTTCCAAGCAGTGCAGGCTTTCTAATCTCAATCGGCGATAGGAAGGCGGCGCCGAGCAAAAGCAGCGTGACCGGAAACAGGGCGCTGCGCGTGACCAGGCTGTAGTGAAAGATGAGAAAGACAATCGGCAGTGCCGCAGCTGCAGCTGTCACCGGGAGTCCCAGATAGATTTTTCTGCGTTCAGCGGAATGCCTTTGGCGTTCTTCCTCCAGCACATTGAAATAAGCAAGCCGGATCAGTGCACATAACACATACCCTGCGCAAACGACGCCTGCTGCGAAATTTTGACCT
>JAFWJY010000169.1 GCA_017514525.1 Solobacterium sp.
GAAAGGGATTCATCCTCATGGCAGGTATAGACCTGCATATCCGCTTCCCGTGCCAGTTCCACGATGCGTTTGACCAGCGTCACCTGGTCTTCATAGCTGACTTCTTTCCCTTCCGGGAAATTCCGTTTGGTCTTTTCGTAAAGATCCAGAAAACTGATCACCACTTTGCCGGTATAGCCTTTTAAGCTTCTGGCAATCGTCTCAAATGCACGGATGTGATACTCCATGGAATATTTTTCCGAAAGAAAGATCGGATCATACCGCCAGATAACCGCATCTTTTCCGACAGCTCCGGATAATTCCTGAATTGAACGAATGACTTCGTGTTTATCCGGAACATTTGGCTCAATATCTTTTCCATAGGGCGTCAGCGTCACATACCATAACTGCCGGAACGGTTTTAGCAGCTCCATGTATTCCAGCATTGGCTTTGGATTTTTGGTACAAAACGACAGTACGTCTATCGTCTTTGGGTCCAGCACAAACCGTGTCACAAGCTGTGGGTAATACGGATTGCGGACCAATACAAAACCTTCACGCAGTCGGTTCGCAAACCACGTGCTGTAAAAGGCAGGTATATCTGTTCGGCTTCCAGTATTCAGTATCATAAAAACTCCGTTCTCCATGTTACAGGAGAATGCGAATTGCTTGAAGTAAAAAGCCCTTTCGGGCTCTTATCGAATTGTTACGCCAAGCAGGGCAGCACATAATACGGCCTGTTCATAACTGAATGTAGCGCCTTTCAGATCCTCTGGCCGTATCGTAATACGCTGCAGAACGGAATCTGAGAAATCCATTCCCGCAAGTTTTGTCTCCAGAAAATCACAGCCGGTAAAATTGCATTCCTTCAGTTTGATTTCCTGAAACGTGCATCCGCCAAACCCGGCTTCTTCAAAGCTGCTGTCATTCCATTCCGCAACCTTCCATGAACTGCGGTTGAAGTTGGCATAGGTCGCTACACAGCGATCCAGTATCACGTCTTCCAGAGTTGACCGGATGAAGGTAGTGCCCATCATGCGGCAGTTGCGGAAAATGCAGCGGCGAAACTGCGATTCATCAAGTTCCGCATTGGAGAAGTCGCAATGCTCAAACACCGCATCCGCAAACAGAATGCCCCGATAGCGGCCATGGAAAACAACATGTTTCAGTTCGCATTCCGAAAAGGTATCTGCTGTACAGTCTTCAATCGTTTCATTTTCCAGGCGGACCGAATCCAGCCGTTCCAGCTTCCTGCAGTCCTTCCAAGCGTGCAGAACGGGTTCACTGTGATATTCCGGCCTGCGCAGCTCACGTTTTTTCCTTGAACTGTTTTTAATCATTGAGACTGATTCCAAATTCTTCCGGCATGAATGACGGACAGGTGCTTTCCCTTGTGATAATCACCGAAGACGCGATTCGGGTCCCGATCTCACAGGCTTCCTTCAGGGTTTTGCCATAGGTAAGTCCGGCGCAGACTCCCGCAAAGAAGGAATCACCCGCACCGGTTGTGTCCAGCACATCCACATCATAGGAAGGGAAGTATCCGACTTCATCCTGACTGCTGTAAATGCAGCCCTGTGCTCCAAGGGTAATCACCATCTTTGGAATCCTTGCCTGCTTTACCATTTTATCCAGAACTTCAATCAGCGCATCACGATCATATTGTTCCAGATCTGCTGAGAACAGCAGCTCTGCCTCCTGCAGATTGCATACAAGACAGCCAAGCTGCTTGAGATATTCTCTGCGCTCCATCGCAATCGACATATTGGAAACAGCGGCGTAAACCTTCTTGCCATACTTGTTTGCCAGTTCAAAAATCTTGTTCAGAATCTCCTCTTCAATATCCACTTCCAGGGCAATACTGTCACATTGGGAAATGAGTTTGTCTCCCTCTTCTTCCAGAATGTTCAGCACCCCGGATATATCCGGCCGTTTGGAAATCGACGCGACGACATCTCCATTGTTATCAAACACCGCCAGCCAGGTTCCTATCGCATTTGGAACCATGCGCAGATAGCTCGTATCCACGCCATGATGATTGAGACGGCGGATGATGTCGACCCCAACTCCGCTTGAATCAACCATACTGATAAAACTTGGGTTCAGCTGTATATTGCCAAGATCCTCCGCAATATTGCGGCTGACGCCGCCGTGAACCTGAATTACATTGCCGACATTCCGTCCGTTTGGAATATACTGCCCGCTTGGGTATCCCTTGATATCTACAAATACTGCACCGAATACTGCAATTCCCATTCCTGCACCTCTGTCTGTTTTAACCATTATAGACCAGAGTGCTGCTGGAACATCTGCTTTCTTATGCCATCACCGCCTGATGAACCATTCTTTTTACTTTCATGAGGCTGGACTCATACTGCTTGTAAGTAAGGCCAAGCCGCTCGCTGCCAGTTTTATACTGGTATCCTGCACACCAGGCATCATAGATGCGCCGGATCTGTTTTGGCATCTGATTCACTGTATCGTCGAGCCGTCTGCCTGCCTCGTTCATATCCAGTACATACTCCGGAAAGCTTAACACATCTCTTGAGGCGAAAAGGGAGGTAAACTCCTCTCGATTGTTGTGAAGCGGAGCTTCCAATGAAGCCGTCCGGTTAAAACCCGGGACAAACTGATGATTCATCACGACGATCAGCCGATACAGTTTTCTTCTTGCGATGATCATCGCATAGCTGCGAAACGTGCAGTCGATATCATAGCGAAAGGTTTCAATTGCGATGTGCAGTGTACTGCGCATTTCCTGCCGCATCTCTGCTTTGTAGTTGCCGAAGGTTGGATAGGATTTCACCATACGGCCGATCTCCGCATCATAACCTGGTTCCAGTAATTCCAAGAGTTCTTTTAGTGCGTATTCATCATTCATGTGAATCATATACAGAAGTTCATTCAAGTTTTCCATGTAACATTGTTCTCCTATGCTGTAGTCTGTTTCACCGGTGTACCAAAACTCTAGCATCGAACTCCTGTTTGTTTCTCCACAACTTTTTGAATCTCTCCACAACTTTGCGTGTTTTGTCCACTATTTGACGACACTCTGTCCACCAGTTCATGCCTGCATGTCTTTTTTACCAGAAAAAAATGGAATCACGCGATACGATTCCATTCCTCATTTCTGAATTAATCCGGTCGATTCGGCATGCCGTGCAATCATGTCATTTAACAGGTAGATATTTCCGCACCCTTGCGTGATCACAAGATCACCTGGTTTCCATACCTCCAGGACCGCCTGTTCCGCATCTTCAAATGTCGGCGTCCAGCGGGCAGGTATACCGGCACGATTCATTGCGTCCGCCAGCATCCCAGAATCAAGATCTCCGGGATCACGTTCCCTTGCCATGAATACATCTGTAATCAAGGTCAGATCCGCCTCTGCCGTACAGGTCACAAAATCATCAAACAAGGACCGAAGCCGGCTGAACGTATGCGGCTGAACCACGGAGATCAGTTTTCCCTTGCAGCGCTTGCGGGCAATATGAAGCGCATTGCGGATTTCCGTCGGGTTATGTCCGTAATCATGAAACAGTTCAACTCCGTTGATCACTGCTGTCCGTTCAAACCGCCGGTGCGCACCGGA
>JAFWJY010000170.1 GCA_017514525.1 Solobacterium sp.
GAATTGGTGCTAATATGCTATTGGGTCAGAATAGAAAACAACCTGACCAATCCCTCTCTGACTTAACGGATGCTCGCCGTTTGTCACCTTGATGTGGAGGATATACACATGTGAAGGCCTGATATTGCATCGGGCCTTGAGAGTGAAAAGTTACGAGAACTTTTCACTCTCAAGTTAACTAGTTCAATTACTATATCTGGAGTGGCGTATTAATGGTAACCTTAATAGTTGTTGAATGGAGGTTGTTCAAATGATTCTTATTGTACTGATTGCAATCGTCAGCCTGATTCCATCTGTTGCACTTTACTTCTGGATGAAAAATAAAGTTCGTAAACCAGAAGATGAGGCGTTCAAACAGACTTGCCGCAGTGCGTTGCTTAATGGATTTCTTGCGACCGTATTTATTCTTCTGATATCTGGTGCGTTTGCGGTAATTGGAGGACTGCTTGGTATAAAAGAAGGAGCTTCTCTTCCGGCAACTGCTTATCACAAATTTATCAAGCTCGCATTTGCTGAAGAGCTGGTCAAATCGCTGATGCTCTGGAAGACACTCAAAAAGGCGAACTATGCTTATACCTGGCAGGATATGATCATCTTCATGGTATCGGTTTCCATTGGATTTGAAATTCTGGAAGCGATCGTCTATGCAATTGGGGAAGGACCGATTCCGATTCTGATCCGCGGCATTCTCATTATGCATGGAGGATTCGGGTTTATCGAAGGCTGGTTCTATGGAAAAGCGAAGTATACAAAAAACAAGATTTATATTGTGATTGGCTTTGTGATTGCATGGCTCCTGCATGGCGCATATGATTTCGGATTAAACGATCAGTTCCTTGCGCTTAATCCCAATAATGCATATCTGTCTGTCAGCCTTGCTGGCTTTTCACTTGTACTTCTCGTTTTACTCATCGCATTCTTTGTGCGCAAACGGAAGCCGCAGTATCTCGAACCGCTTCAGTAAAACGGAATTACATCCAACAGAAAGAAAAAATGATCTGGATTTTCCTGAAACTGTAATCAGGACCAGATCTTTTTATTCGTTTGTGTAATCAGCCGAGCGGAATCTCTACCACCTCAGCCACCTTGGTCAGACAGTCTTCGATCTGTGAGGAGATTTCAGAGATGAGCCGGTTCATGATCTCTTCATTCTTTTCATTTTCGAGGGAATGATAGAGATTGGATCGTACTTCTGCATCGATCGCATCCAATCTGGATTCAATCGTATTCTTTGGCAGAACTTTCCGGAGTGGACGTGGAAGATCTGTCTTTAGCAGCAGCTCTTCCATTTTTTCTTTTCCAAGCGCAAGCACCAGGATGGAAATCATCATGCCGGCAAAGATGCCGGTCGGTCCGCTGGCAATCAGCGCAACACCGCTTCCGCCGCAGAGCAGACCAACGATGATTGAAATGATGGAATCAATGAGCCAGGTTATTTCTTCCACCGCAAATACATTCTTTGCGTCGATCTTTACATCAAGATCACTGATCTTCAGGAAGGACTTCAAGCTGAGTGCGGTGTATGGCACATTGTGGCGGATACAGATGGGCTCAGTATATTCTTCCAGTTTCTCCGCAATCGGGCGCAACCAGTTGGCGATCGGCTCGACCATCAGCTCACGTGCTTCATCCGTCTGCAGATAAGATGCGATTTCTTTTTCCAGCGCTTCGTTGGTATCGGTCAGTTTGGTGATTTCACCATTGCGCCACCGGTTGAATACCGGAATCGCTGCGTTGCGGATAATTGGCTTTGTCATCGTGTTGACGATGTCTTGATAAAGCTCCGGAATATGTTCTTTTACAATATCTTCAACAACGGTTGTGTTGTTGAGATCTTCGATTTCCTTGCGGAATTCCCGCAGTTCTTCATCGATGCGTCCTGTCCAGGCGAGACCTCTTGAAACAGAAAATTCCGGTTCGGCGCCGGTAATGACGATTGCGTCCGGGAATACTTCGGAACACCATTTCCGGATGCCGGGCATCTTGGATACCCCACCTGTCAGAAACAGCAGTTCCGGAGCAGGTCCGTTAATTGCGCGCTTTACATTCTGCAGTGATGTCAAAAAGACATCATGGAAGGAACTGCCGTCAAGTTTTGCGCTGGCTCCGTTTTCGAGATGATCTGCAATCGAGGCATTCATCTCAATCGCAAGCCGTGCCGGCGGGAACGAATGGCGGATCAGAATCGAGTCACGGCATTCATGTTCTGAAAAGTACTCCGTGTCGGAATAATATTTCTCTTTTAATCTGCGGCAGGCAAACTCACAGTAGTTTTTCCAAGCTTCTGATTCTTCAAAGATGCGGCGAATCTTCTGCGGATTGGAGGAATGATCGATTGCGTAATTCAACAGCAGCTCATCCATTACACCGCCGCCGAGATATACTTCTCCGCCTGTCTGCATCTCTACTTCCTTGCCATGGTTGATATAGGCGAAGTCGGTTGTGGAAGATCCGATGTCAACAACCAGCATTGGCTGTGACATGAGGTTGTATCCGATCTGCAGATGCTTGGACTGGCAGGCAGCCACAAGAGCTGCGCGGGACTCGGAAATCACTTTGGCAGGCGGATATCCAACCCGCTCAAAAATACTGCGATACCGCTCCCGGTCATTGAGACTCCAGCCAGCCGGACATCCGATATAGAAACAGGATGTATCATCATTGCGGAGCAGATAACCGCTGGTATACAGAATACCCAGAACACCCGCCGCAAAGCTGCGGATATCCTGTTCTACCGAAACATCATTCAAAAATCGGGATTTGAAGCGAATCTTTCGTTTCTTCGCTTCTTTTGCGTAACAGGCATTCTCACCAATCAGAAGAGTGCCATCTGACAGTGCGGCATAAGCCGTAATAAAACTGCGAACACCCTCAACTTCAAGAATGGTCGGGGGAAGATCACTGTTCTTTTCCAACAGGGAGACAGCGGATTCTGCATCTCCCAGATCAAATCCATAGAATCGTTTCATTGCTATTCTCCGGACACAATTCCTTTTTTCAACAGACGTCCGTCTTTGACCAGTGCAGGACGGATCGTTTCACGCTTCTCACCAGGAATCACATCAAACCAGCTTCTGTTTTCTTCGCTGTATTCGACTGCTTCAATTCCTTTCTGGTGGAGATAGAACGGCACTTTGGAAATCTGGTCAAGCGCATATTCACCGTCTTTTGCCAGCTGCGCCTCCAGAAGATCACTGTAGAGAGAAAGATCTGCTTTATTCTCGGCAGGTTCCTGACCGCTCTGTTCTTCTTCCATACGCTTCAGCGAGAGTGCATCCGCGATATTGCGGTCTGCGACAAGCACAACCGCATGCAGAGCACGGTAGATGCGATCCGCATCGATGCGCGGTTCAGCTTTCAGCTCTTTTTCGCTGTAGGAAGCTTTTGTGGTTTTGCGGAAGAAGAGGCCACCCAGAAACACGCAGACCAGTCCTGCAAGCAGGGCAATCAGGACTGCGGGGGTGGCGAACAGTTTGTTCAGCGCTGCTTCCAAACCGGCCAGCACCACGATGGACGCTGTTAACAGAATAATGCCGCCTGCCAGCAACAGAATCGCAGTCAGGCGCACCTTTTTGGATTCATCGGTCAGCAGTTTGCCGCCCTGTTCCCAGATTTTTGTTTCACCGATCGTATCGATCAGAGGCACCGACATTCTTGCGGACTGCAGAATCATTGACGCACATCTGCGTTCAAAATCATCCTCGCAATGTTCATTGTATGCATACAGCAGTCGGTCATATTCTGACTCGATTACGGGCACGGCATGTTCCGGTGTTCCTGCCTGACGCAGAGATGCCAGCAGCCGTTCCCGGTCTTTTTCCAGTAATTCCTGTAAGTTCATATGAATCATTATAATACGTTGCGAATCATCCTTGACGGCCTCGTTGAGCTGGAAAAGAAAAATCCGCCGTGGATTGGCGGATCAATAGTACCACTGTACTTCAGCAAGCTGATCGTGAAGACTGGTGATATAGGACTGGTATTCTTCGCTGTTGACCTTGTATATGGTCTTGGCATCTCCGGCGATTGTCTTCAGATGACCGGTGGAATAGAAGTAATACAGCGTGCCGTCATTCAGCTTGACCATGTAAAACAGATCGGTGTCATTTGGCTTTTCGTCGGTTTCCGTGACTTCTGCATTCTTCAGAAGATTCTGCAGCTGTGTAATTGCTTCATAGCCGAATTTCACACGCTGTTCATACTCCAGATAATAGTCATCCGGATTTCCTTCCTCCAGCTTATATTCCTTCTGTACTTCCTTGAAGTCCGTGTAGTTTTTCTGGCCGTGATACTGCCTTACCAGAAACTGCATGGTGGAAGGATCTTCCGATACAAACGGGAGAGCTGATTTGGACTGTGTTCCACATCCTGCAAGCAGCAACATCCCGATCAGGATTGCTTTGATAAAACGATTCATGGGTTTCAACTCCTTTGTTCAACTCAACTAGGATACTGCCGTTTGCGGGAATGCACAACCAGAATTACATGGTGATTATGGAGAATATGATTTTCTGAACAGATGCGGGAAATAATGAGGCCGTTTATGACATGCCTTGTATGATTTCTGATACTATGGAGAAAAGATATTAATCAGATTCAGATTCTGTAATGTCAGTTTTGTCTGGAGGTAGCTTCCATGGAACAGACCTTTTTTAATCGGATTCCATTAAATCTGTCCGGTGGCTTTTTTGTATACAGAGCGACAGAAGGGGAAGAGCTGTGCTTTGTGGATCAGAATGTATTAAATCTTTATGGGTTTCAGTCCGTGGATGAGTTTCGCGCATATACCGGGAACAGTTTCAGGGGCATGGTATATCCGGAAGACCTTGAACGAGTGGAAAGTGAAATCTATGCGCAGACAATCAAAAGCGGGGAACGCCATGATTATGTGCACTACCGGATTCAGACAAAACAGGGCACGATCCGGTATGTGGAGGATTTTGGCCATCTGGTGTATGGCAGTGATAACGAAAGATATTTCTATGTTTTTATCGTAGATGTTGAAGAATCGGAATATCACAAGATGAACCAGGCTGACTGGGAGGCACGGGTTGGCTATCGCAGGGAAGAAAAACGAAATGCGATGACCGGCCTGATGAATGAGCGCCCCTTTTTCACTGCCTGCGAACATAATCTTTCGAATGCCGCAGCCAGCTGGATGCTGTTTGCGATTGATATTCAGAACTTCAAACTGTTCAATGAATGGTATGGCCGTGAGGCAGGTGACAATGTGCTGTCTGCTGTAGGTCATGAACTTGGCCTGATTGCGGAAGCCAATCATGGAATTGCCGGTTATTTCGGTGCAGATGACTTTGCGCTGCTGATTCCGGCAGGACCGTTTGATTCCGAAGACCTCTTTAACCGCATACACAACATCATTACCAGCCATGGCGCATCGGTAGGCTTTCTGCCGGCAATCGGAGCCAGCTGTTCTCAGGGAACTATGTCAGCGTATACGCTGTATGATCAGGCTTCAATTGCCAGTCATGAGGCAAAAAGCGATCACACCCTGCGGGTGAAGTATTTCTCACAGGATATGGTCAGTAAAGCAGAAGAAGACTACCGGGTTCTGTCCGAGTTCCAGGACGCTCTGGCCAATAATGAAATTACGTTTTATCTTCAGCCGCAGTGCCGGTCTTCTACCGGAAGGATTGTTGGCGCGGAGGCACTGGCCCGCTGGATCAAACCGGATGGCACGATGATTCCGCCGGGATCTTTTATTCCGACACTGGAGCACTATGGCTTCGTGCCGGATCTGGATCGCTGTGTCTGGGAAAAGGTATGCCGGTGGACGCGGAAAATGATGGATGAAGGCAGCCCGCTGATTCCGGTTTCGGTCAATATCAGCCCGGTGGATATCTTTACGATGGATGTGCCGGCATTCTTTGAAGAACTGATTTCCAGATATCAGATTCCAAAGGAAGCGATAAAAGTGGAGATAACAGAATCCGCATACAGTGAAGGCGAGGAAAAGGTCCGCTCCACGGTGCAGGAATTCCGTGATCTTGGATTTGTCGTTCTGATGGATGATTTTGGAAGTGGGTTCTCATCTTTGAACATGCTGAGGGAGCTGAACGTTGACATCATCAAGCTGGACGCCTACTTCCTGCGCATGAACAAAACCAATGAACGCAAAGGCATGCACATTATTGAGTCGGTCATTAATATGGCAAAAACCATGGCGATGCCGGTAATCGTGGAGGGCGTTGAAACGAAGGAACAGTGTGATTACCTGATGGGACTTGGCATCCGGTATATCCAGGGCTTCTACTTCCACAAACCGATGTGCACAGAAGACTTTGAAGCACTGCTGAAACAGCCGGGCAAGGCAGATACCAATGGCTTTGTCTTCAAGGCCAATGAAGAATTCCGGATCCGGGAATTCCTCAACGATACGGTATATTCCGACTCCATGCTGAATCACATTATTGGGCCGGCAGCGATCTACTGCCTTCATGGAGAGGACATTGATATCGTGCGGTACAACCAGCTGTTTTATGAGGCGGTAAATGTACCGGATTTCAGTACCAAAATCATGAGCATTCAAAAGGTAATGCCGGAATCGGAGGCATCAGAGCTGTTCCGGGTATTGCGAAAAGCCTATGAAGACCGATTGAATGGCGCCGGCGGAGTTTTTACATTCAAAAAGTTCGATGGCTCTGCGGCGCGCTTTCTGATCAATTTCTACTATCTCAACGAAGATGACGACAATATCCGCTACTATGGTTCGGCACGTGATGTTTCTGAGCTTACAAATCTGTACCGGCATCTGGAACTTCTTTCCAACTTTACCTCCAGAACGGTGCTGTTCCTGTTATACAGACAGGGAACCTATTCATTCGAGGTAACGGCACATGGTCTTGCGAAAGACCTTGGCATCACCAAAGAACAGATTAAAGAAGAATTAAATGGAAACAGTTTTTACAAACGGCTGGTTCCGGCGGATGAACATGCGCTCTGGAATGCGGCGCATCGCTGTATTGAAACCAGAGAAAGCACGTCGACGGAACTGAAGATCAGAAGCGCTGATGGAGAGATCCTCAGTGTGATCGTCGATGCAGACTATGTGGATGATGAGCTGGGCGATGTCAGATGCATTCTGTCCATGCGGAAAAAGTAAAAAAACAGTCAATGACAGGGATTTGTGAAACAGGCAGATCCCTGTCTGATTTTGTGGTTTCAGTAAAAAAATAATTTTTTGCCATACGATTTATAAACAGTGACGTTAAACTGCGATAAAATATAAGATAAATTGTGTTATAACAATTTATTAATAAATAGAAGGCAATTCAGAAAAAACGGTAAAAGGGTGAAGTATGAAAAAGAAGAGCTTGATTAAACTGTTTGCACTCGTATTTGTGATTTTTACGGTGGCAACAATCCTGATCACTGGTGGTATGACCTATGCCACCCAGACCGCCTCTTATCATGAGGAGTGCATCACGGACATGAGACGTATCACAACGTCTCTGGTAAACCGGATTGAAAGCGAAGGGACAGAGTTCCAGGATCTGAAGGACTGGTACAAGGAACACCCGGATCTGGTACAGGTTCCGGTTGATTTTGAGGCAGATCTGCCTGTGTCCAGAGATGCGTTCAATGCGTATGTCGCGAAGAATTATCCGGGCAAAGTCTACGGGAAAGATATCACACTGGATGATCTGGATCTGGAAGGACAGCGCCTGTATGTAAATTATGCATTTGAACGCTGGTTTACGGAGTTTTTCAACGCGGTAGATGATTTTGATATCAGCTATGTTTATTTCATTTATCCTGAGAGCGAAGCGGATCTGACGATGAACTATATGTTCGATCCGACCATGGAAACAACAGAAACCAAAGATGGCCGGGTAATCCTCAAGCTTGGAGATATCGTTTATGAAGATCCTTCCATCCATAAATACATGTGGGAAGCCTGGAATCAAGGTGAAACACAGAACGGATTTGATTCCCTCGACAATGAGTTTGGCCACGTATATACCTATTGCGTTCCGGTGAAAGTCAACGGCGAAAAGGTTGGTCTGCTCTGTTCCGAAATCAGTGTTGATTATGTCAACTCTCAGATCATGTCCAACGGTCTCATGCAGGCGCTGGTAACTGCGCTTGTATTGATCGCGATGACAACGATTCTGTACCTGCTGCTGCGCAAGCGCATTCTGGAACGCATCGTCCGGATCGAGAAACAAATCAATGAATACTCGGATACCAAAGATCCGGCTGTTGCGGAAAAGATCATTAAGAATGCCGGCGAGATGGATGAAATCGGCCGTCTGGCGACCAGCTTTGGCAAGATGATCACTGCGCTGGAAGATTACATGGTCAATCTGCAGCGTGTTACGGCTGAGAAGGAACGTATTGATGCGGATCTCAGCATTGCGACTCAGATTCAGGCAGATATGCTGCCGCAGATCTTCCCGGCATTCCCGGAGAAGAAGGAACTCAGTATTTTCGCTTCTATGACACCGGCCAAAGAGGTTGGCGGCGACTTCTACGACCTCTTCCTGGTGGATGACAAACATATCGCACTGGTTATCGCAGACGTATCCGGCAAGGGTGTTCCGGCAGCGCTGTTCATGGTCATTGCCAAGACGCTGATCAAGAACCGCCTGCAGACAGGTGAGTCTCCTGCAGAAGCTCTCTCGATCGTTAACAATCAGCTTTGTGAAGGAAATGAATCACAGTTCTTCGTTACGGTATGGCTGGCAGTCATTGATCTTGAGACCGGTGATGGCTATGAAGTAAATGCGGGTCATGAATATCCGGCAATCCGCAGAGGCAATGGCAAGTATGAACTGATCAAGACAAAGCACATGCCGGCAGTTGCCTTCATGGATGGCTTGAAGTACCGTCAGTCCGAGATCCATCTGGATCCGGGAGACAGACTCTTCGTCTATACTGATGGTGTACCTGAGGCAACAAATGCCAATAACGAACTGTTCGGCAATGACCGTCTGTTAGCTGCTCTGAACCGTAATCCGGATGCGGAACCGTCTGAACTCCTTCCGTCTGTGAAGAAGGAAATCGATGAATTTGTCGGTGATGCACCGCAGTTCGACGATATTACAATGCTTGGATTCATTTATCACGGGAAGGGTGACGAATGACAAACGGCGTCATCCGAATGGCCGAGCTGTGCAGACAGCGCAACGAAATGGTCAATGCCAGTTATGCGCTTGGACAGATGAGTCTGGACTCATTTGCCCAGGTGCAGGCTGATAAAGTCAGACACAACCGGCAGGTTGGATCACTTCGTGATGCATCAGACTTTGAGGCATCTGCTGTCGCACTGACGCGAAAACTGCTGGGAGATGAAGACGCAGAAAAGCTTCAGGATGCCTTGAAGGAAAAGGCAATCTGTACGGCAGACCATCATGGTTCGCTGTACTGTTCACAGTTTCTGCAGTCCGATCTGCTGTTTGCGTTAATCATGGAAAAGCTGGGGAAGCGGAATCCGTATGTTCCGGTTCTGGCGGCAGGACAGGTTGAGCTTGAAAACTCAACCTATTCGCGTGGATTCAGCGCGTATGCCTCCAGAGAAAACAAGCAGTTTCTGCCGCTGTTTCCGGCAAAATACAGCGTTCAGCTTGCCTCCCATGCGGCACCTGTATCATCTGAAATGATCGACCGCTTTCGCAAACGGTTTGTGAACGATGGCGAGGATCCGGAATTAAGACGGGTCCTGGGTGAAATGTGTCAGGAACTCTATGAGTCTGATGGTGTGTTTCAGGCTGCGACCTTTTCCGATCAGACAACCCTTGTCGGAAAGAAACTGATTGGTCATCTTCTGACTGGAGAAGCACCGTCTGTTCTTTATCTGGAAATGGAATCGGCTGTGCAGCCGATTCTGCTGGCAGAGCTGGAAGACGAAACATCTATTCTGTACCGGCTTCTGTATAACCGGGAGATCCGGAACAGGATGATACAGACCAAACTGCCGGATGGCCTGTCACTGGCGGATTATCTCTTCCGGGCGGCAGATGAAAAAGGGCGCAAGATCATGCTGAGCCTGAATGAAGAGGGAGTCCTGACCGGTCATGACTGGCGAAAGGAACCGGTTCGTTTCGAAACAGCACCGGATGTACTGGCGTCACTGATCAGAGAAAAGAGAGTGTTCCCGGATGTATTTGTGGAGACACTCCTGCTGCTGTTTGAGCGCGGCATCACCTGGATCGGAGGAATGTTCCAGGCGGTCTATCTGCCGCAGTGGCAGACTGCGCTTGCCGCTGTTCTGGAGGCATCCGGATCGGATGCGGAAGCGGATCTGATCCGTGCGTATGACTGTACGGGGTATTCCTGCGGCCCGATGATGATGCTATATCAGGGAGATGGGTTTGCGACAACAGCCGGTCCGGTTGAACTGTGGCGGAATCCTGTTTCCTTTGAGCGCATCCGTGAGTTAGCGAAATCAACTTCCCTTTGGGATGGACATATGATTGGTCTTTCGGAAATGTACTTTGACCTGACGGTTCGGGATGAACGGGAAGAAGACTGGTATCGGAAGATCGCGGAAGAATTATACCGGAGATATCCGGAGAATATGGTGTCTTATGAAAACCAATAAAGCCGCATGGGTAGAGGTTTCTGGTGATGCGCTTGCGTATAACCTGGAGACCGTGCGAAGCCGGCTGAAACAGGGAACCCGGTTATGTGCGGTTATTAAGGGAAATGCGTATGGCCATGGCTTGACCGGCGTGAAAAAGCTTCTGTCAGAACGAAAGCTCGCAGATATGACAGCGGTTGGCAAGAGCAGTGAAATGCTGCGGATCCTGCGGAAGACCGAAGATGATGGCTGCGATGTACTGCTGCTTGGAATGGCAGAGGAAAAAGAAGTGGAAGCGCTGCTGAAACGGGCGGGTGATCGGTCGTCAAGAGCTGTGTTTTCAATCTATAACCTGCGCCAGTTTCGTGGTCTGAATGCCCTTGGAAAAAAACTGAAACGGAAGATTCGTGTACATATCCGTGTTGATATCTGGAATTCGGGTATGGGCCTTGGATTTGATGAATTCCGGAAACGGGAAGATGAACTGTTTCAGGCGGAGGGCATCGCGATATGCGGACTCTATGGACATTTGTATTCCGGCTACTACGAAGAGAACAAAGAAGAAACCAGAAGGGAACTGCAGGAATTTGACGAGCTGGTCAAGGGAATCCATCCGGATCACCGCAGTCAGCTGATTGTGCATGTTCTGAATTCCTCACTGGTCTTCAGCTTCCCGGAATATTCCTATGACATGGTGCGGGTTGGAACCGCGATGTATGGGCTGACCTGCGGAGACGGCGGAATCTTGAAACCAGTCATGAAACTATGCGGGTGCATCTTCGATGTTCGTGAGATCAAAGCGGATACACCGCTCTCCTACCAGCATGCGGATGGTGCAGTCGGGACAAGAAAGATTGCCAGAATCATGATTGGATACTGCGACTGTCCGATGCTGCTGACACAGAAAGATGTACGGATCCGGATTCATGACAGAGTATTCCCGCTGGCAGATGAAATCTGCATGGATAACCTCTGTATTGATGTGACCGGGTGCGAAGAGGTCAAGGTTGGAGATACAGCCGTTCTACTGGGTGAGCCAGGCGTTCTGGATGTTGAGATTCTTGACCGGAACAACATGGAATATGTTCATTCAGACTGGCTGACAATGACAGCAGAAAGATTGGAAAAAGAATACGTATGAGAATGATGAAGAAATTGAAAACTACAGGAATCGTAAAAGTTTTGATGGCATGTATGCTACTGTTGTCGGTATTTTCTGTCAGTCAGGCGTACGCAGAAGGAACTGAATCTGAGGTCCCTAGTGATGATACAGCGCCGAACATGAAAGCGGGCGAACCGAAAAAACGGTTTTGTGTTGTTTCCTATGACGAATACATTCCATTCAGCCGTCAGCTGTACTACATTCTGACCGGACTGGAAGAAAACGGATGGATCAAAGAAGGAAGTATTCCGTTTAGTGAAAGCGATATTGAGCACCTGTATATCGATGAGATGTATCAGAAGCTGGAGAACACAGATCTTGGCCCGTATATCGAGTTCGCACCGGGTGCGTGCTATTACCTGGCATATGAAGATGAAGAGGTGGTTGCGGAAGATCTCAGAACCAGATCCAGCAGCGGGGATGTTGATCTGATCATTACAACCGGTACCAGTGCAGGCGTATTTGTAAAAGAACTGAATCTGGAAGTTCCGATGATCGACTATTCTGCGACTGACCCGGTAGCTTCCGGAATTATTGATTCGGCAACGGAAGGAACCGGAAGTCCCTATGTATGGGCGCAGGTTGAACCTTCTCTGCCGCTGCGGCAGCTGAAGTATTATCACTCCATCAAACCGTTTAATCGCCTTGGCGTGATCATTTATGGTGATGAAACAATTTCCGGTGTTCCGGATATTGAACAGTCCGCAAAGGAAGTGGGCTTTTCACTGACAAAATACAATATTGAAGAACAGCCCAGAGAAACCGATGAAGAGCGGGAAGCGTATTACGCGCTGGTTGAAGAAAAGATTCAGCAGATGGCTCAACAGGAAAACATTGATGCATTCTTCCTGACGGTTGACCTGATCAATGATATGGAATACCTGATGCCGCTTCTTTCTTACTTTTATGACCGACAGATTCCGGTATATCTGATGGATGACGTGTCTGTTGTAGAAGCTGGGGCGTTGATGCTTATCTCAGCCAATGATATGGAAAACATCGGGCGCTTCATTGCGGATGTAATTGCCAAAACTTTAAATGGAGCTGAGGCAGGCAGTCTGCCGTGTGTGTACACAAGTGCTCCCAGCATTTATGTGAACTACGATATCGCCAATCGGATTAACTATCAGCTGTCATTTAAATTCCTGGCAGCTTGTGACCAGATTTTCACAGCAGAGGGGAAGAAGTCATGAAGAAAAGAAAAGATACCTGGATTTACCTGCTGATTCTGCTGGTGGTGGCAGAGCTGTCGATCATATTTGTTTCAACCATGGGTTATCTGAACTACCGGACATCTGCTCTGGGGCTGGAGGAACAGGTAATCACCAGAATCGAAACGGACTCTGTTTCCGACCTTGAAACAGCGATTGGTTTTGGTAAGAGCTTTGAAAACTATTATGGAATGGAGGATGTATTTGCCTCATTCAATAATCAGATCAATGGCACCATACCGTTTGTCATGAATGATAAAGCGGAGCTGATGTATTACGATGCGTCAGAGGGGGCGCAGGACGCCATTTCAAAGTTTATCCGCACCCGTGAGTTCACCCGGGCAGAAGACGGCCTGGCTGCGAATAACGGTGGCATCATAAAAAAAGATCATCAGGAAATGATCCTGACGGCAATCAAGCCTGAAGGGGAAATCATTGGTTATTTTGGATGTCTGTATTCCGATCGTATTTTTGAAGACAGCTTCCGCAACTTGAAAAAGCACATTGCAATCATTTCTGCAGTAATTGCACTGCTGGAAGGAGCGGCGCTTGCGATATTCGTTCGCGTTACCAGAGATGATAAATGGAAAGAAAAGCATCGCAGAAATTCCGACCGGCTGTTTGAACGGATGATCGTAATTCTGATCATGGGTGTTTCGATTCTCTGCCTCTCTGGTTTCTCGATCAACCGATTCCAGTCAGATTACATGGATAAGATGCGCGATTCCGTACAGATCTCCATGCACAATCTTGAGGATACCGTTCGCCGTGTGCAGAGTCAGGGTGTTGATCTTAGAACCGTTGATAATCTGGCCGGTTATATTGAAGAACGTATTTCGGGTCTGACAACGGTTCGCTCGGTACGCATCACGGACCATATTTCGGAAGTCAGACGTACGGATGAAGAATCTGACATGTTATCGTATGTCATTGATATCAATGAGGAAGAAAACATAAAGCTTTATCTTGAGGCAGAGCTTTCTACAGAAGCGGTTCAGAAGGAAATGCAGAGTATCATGCTTGTTCTGCTTTCAACAATGATCATCTTAATGATCTTTGTCTTTGAACTGAACAACCTGATTGAGCTGTTTGTGGCAAAGACCTCCGGCAAGAAAAATCAGGAACAGAGCCTGTCGGAAAAGCAGGTTGGTATTGCGCTGCGATTTACCGGCTTTCTGTGCTCGACAGCGGAATACATGTGCGTTCCGTATGCGGCAATGTTAATTCGTGAAAGCGGTGAAGCACTGTTTGGTTTGTCTGTTGGTATGACGGCAGCTCTGCCATTGACGCTGGAAGGCCTGACACAGATGGGAGCGATGTTGTTTCTGCCGCGCATCGTCAAGAAGTTCAATGTAAGAGTTGTCCTGATCTTCTCGACGATCTTAATGATTCTCAGCAATGTAACAGCATTCTCGATTGGCGGTGCGCTTACGATTGTGCTTTGCAGAGCGCTTGCCGGTATTGCCTATGCCGGATTCAAACAGGTATCCAACTTCTTGATTACAAATGGCTATGAAACACAAACCGGCAGAAGTGAAAATATCTCTCAGGATAACGCAGGCCTTCTGGCTGGCGCTACGTGCGGTGCAGGTCTGGGTGCGATTCTGTCTGCCAATGCCGGTTATGCGGCTACATTTGTCTTCTCAGCAGTGCTGTTTGCTTTCTATCTGTTAGCGACACTGTTCCTGCTTCCATGGAAGGCATTAAGCAAGAAGAAAGCTGCTGAGGAAGAGGCAAAGCCAGTCAAGCTCAGCGATATCGGACGGATGATCTTCTCCGGCGAAATGCTGTTCTATATTCTTGTTATTGGCATTCCTCTGAATATTGGTGTCATGCTGTGCGTCACACTGATTCCGGCTATCTGCCAGACCAATGGTATTTCTTCCGTAATGCTGAGTTACTGCTATATCGCAAATGGTATTGCCGGTATTTATGTCGGACCTGCTCTGGTCAGTACCGCAAAGAAGTTTTTTGGAATTCCGGTTTCAATTGCGTTTGCGTTTGCGCTGACAGCAGTCAGCATCTTTATCCTGCGGCTGCCGCCGCTGGTTCTGATGATCGTACTGTCCAGTATGGTTCTTGGATTCCTGGATGGGTTTGGCACACCGATGTGCACCGACCAGTTTATGGAACTGAACGTAGTCAAGAATGCAGTAGATGAATCAACCGCACTTGTCTTCTCAGTTGTACTGTCCTATGTATTACTGACATTTGCGCCGATGATTGCAGAACTTATGCTGTTACCGGATAAGGGATTATTCTCTCCGATGCTGATCGGTGCGGCTGTATATGCAGCTGCAGCAGTGCTGGTATTCTTCTTCCGCAGAAAAACAAAACTGTCCTGATCTAGGATAATTGGCTTTGAAGTTTTCATCCGCAAATCAGCACATGCTGATTTATAAGCAATCGTCAGACAGATCTTTCCGGTAATACGTCTGCTGATACCTGAAAGAAACAGACGGAGGTACTGTGATGAAACGAAAGCTGAATGAAGAAAACATCAACATATCCTGTGAAGAAGCAGATTCGTTTCTTCGAAAGCGAAAGACAGATTCCAAAGACCGCATCCGTACGATGCTGTCCATGGAAGAGACACTGCTGAAATACAAAGACAGCTTTGGAGCAGACAGTGAATACATTGTTGATTTTGGGAGCGGCTTCCACAGGAA
>JAFWJY010000171.1 GCA_017514525.1 Solobacterium sp.
TACTGCAGGATGATTTCTTCCGTTGAACAGTGATGCTTTCCAGCCAGAACCTTTAACTCCCGGGAGTCGATGACGGTATCGATGTTTCCAGGCAGATAGGCCATTGTCAGAATATTGTGCTCTTTATTGGTGACCAGCCGGTCAAAGTCCGGGTGTCCCGGATACAGACCGACAAAGGAAACCATAGGTGCGATCTCAACATTCTGCAGTAAATATTCGATCTGCCAGGGATCGAAATCCACGATGCCGATCGCATGCGCATTCCCGCATTTATACAGTTTCTCAAGACCTTTCCAGGCTTTGTAGATAGTATCGTTGGCAGGGTCTGTTTCCGTATCTCCGCCATTCCATGCCATTAACAGCAGATCAATGTAATCCAGCTGCAGCCGCCGGAATGAGGCTTTCGCTGCACGGACTGTCGCATCGGTATTGTTAAGACCGGTGATTTCATCGGTGATAAAGAGGTCACAGCGGGGAATACCGCTGTCCTGAATGGCTTTGCCGATGGCGGCTTCTACACCGTAATCCGAGGCGGTTTCAATATGGCGGATGCCATTGTGAAGTGCCTCCAGAACGGTGCTGTATGTTTTCTCTTTGAAGTTGATCGTATCCAGACCAAAGAGCGGAATGGGGATGCCATTATGAAGGTGACGTATGGATTCTGTTTGAGACATGTGTGTTACTTCCTTCGACTGTTATTATAACCGATTGCGTCTGACCCGATACAGACTTCTTGTTTTTCCATGGAAAACCCGTGTATAGTACCAACATGAGACGTTTTTTGGGAGATCGACTGTTTTTCCGTACGGTGCTGTCCATTGCCGTACCAATGATGCTGACACAGCTGATTACCAGTTCGGTGAATCTGGTGGACAACCTGATGGTGGGCATGCTGGGAGATGCGGCAATCGGTTCGGTTGCGGCAGTCAACCGCTACTATATGATTGCCAACTTTGCGGCTATGGGCTTAACCAATGCTGGTGCTGTTTTTATCGCGCAGTATCTTGGCGCAAACGAAGAAGCTCATATGAAGGAGACCTTCCGTACAGTACTGCTCTTCAGTTTTGTAATTATGGGACTGTTTACAGCAGTAGGTCTGACCATGCCGGGAATGATCCTGCGCTTTTTTACGAAAGATGCCGGCATCATTGAAGATGGCGTACAGTATCTTTCCATTGCGGCCTGGTCGTTTCTGCCCAGTGCCATTATGCTGTCTGTCTATTCGTCCATGCGGGCGGTCGGCGAAACCAAAGCGCCGCTTTACTGCTCCATTGTTTCCATTCTTTCCAATGCCTTTTTGAATTACTGCTTTATCTTCGGCCATTTTGGATTTCCGCGTCTTGAAGTGCGCGGTGCTGCGGTTGGTACGCTGCTGGCCCGTTTTATTGAACTGGCGATGTGTATGTATCTTCTGAAGAAAGGCAGTTATGCCTTTGATACCGCTGTTGCGGAGATCCCTTCGATCTCACGGGATCTGATGAAGCGGGTATTGTTCAAAGCGGCACCGCTCATCCTGAATGAGACACTGTGGTCTGCCGGCATGGCAACGCTGTTCAAGTTCTACAGCACTCGCGGTGCGGATGTAATGTCCGGTTATTCCATTTCCGGTACGATCGGAGATCTGTTTTTTACGCTGTTTGGCGGTATGGCCGCAGCCACAACAGTCGTGGTTTCCACGCCGCTTGGGGCAGGAAGGATGGAGGAAGCACGCCGCAATGCCTATAAGCTGCTTGGCTTTTCCATGATTCTGGCGATGGTATTCGGCTGTCTGATTTATGCCTCACGAGGGCTTGTGCCGCTGCTGTACGCCAATATAACGCCAGCGGCTCAGAAGGTCGCAATGGAGATTCTGCAGGTACAGGCCGTGCTGTTCTGGATCTATATGGGTACGTGTCAGTGCTATTTCACATTGCGGGCAGGCGGGGATATGAAACATACCCTGATTATGGACAGCGGGTTTATGTGGCTGATCAACATTCCCATTGTTGGCCTGGTGGCCTATGGCACTTCACTGCCATACCTCTGGCCGTATCTTGCCGGCCAGCTGACCGACCTGTTCAAGCTTGGCTTTTCCTTTTATCTGGTGCGCAAGGAACACTGGCTGGTCAATCTCACGGAAACAAACCTCAATCAGGCAGAGCTGGACCAGCTCTGAGAGGGGTTTTCAAACGAGTTTAAAATGGTATAATCATCACGCAATGGCAATCAAAGAAACAGTTCATAAAAAAAAGATACGGGACTTACTGCTGATCATAATCGGCACTTTTTTTCTGTGTGTATCCGTTCAGATGTTTATCCTTCCCTATAACATACTCTCCGGCGGCGTTGCCGGTATTGCGGTCGCGGCACAGCCGTTTCTGCATATTGATAAAACGCTTGCCGCAAATACCCTGACGCTGTGCCTGCTGGGCATTGGTTCTGTGATCCTTGGCAGGGAGTTCTTCGTGACAACGGTCTTCTCTTCTGTACTCTATCCGATCTTCAACAGTATTCTGCTGCGGACACTGGTCATTCCCAATATTGAACCGGTGCTCGCATCCTTTTACGGAGGCCTGCTTGGCGGTATAGGTGTCGGAATGGTGATGCGTGCCGGCGCAAGTACCGGTGGTATGGATGTACCGCCGCTTGTGATTAATAAGCTGACCGGCTTCAAGATCTCCACGCTGGTTCTTCTCACGGATGGCTTGACCGTCTTATTGGGCTACTTTGCCTATGGCATTGAAGCGGTACTGGTTGGGCTTATCTCCGTGTTTGCGACTTCCTATGCGATCAACCGGGTATTATCGATTGGCGATGGGCAGGTGGCCAAGAGCGTGCAGATCATTTCGGATCACTGGGAAGCCATTGTGGCCGATATCCAGCGGGATCTGAATCGCGGTGTAACCCTGATGGATGGAGAAGGCGGCTGGTCCCGTGCCAGACGCAAAGTGGTGCTCTGCGTAGTTGACCAGAAACAGTACCCGAATCTGATCGAGATCGTGGAACAGAATGATCCGTCTGCCTTTGTGATCACCACAGACGCGACGGATATGCACGGGGAGGGATTTACCTACGGATTCCGAATCTGAACAGCCACCGGATGGTGGTTTTTCTCTTTTTGGGACACGGGATTCGATTTCTTGGAAATAGGGGTTCTTTATTCTATAATAGACTAGATTTTTCAGGAGAAATTCATGATTGAAATCAGCCATGTATATAAAAAGTACAAGAACGGCGTAAATGCGCTGTATGACATTAACTTTAAGGTAAAACAGGGTGAGTTTGTGTACATCATCGGACCGACCGGTTCGGGTAAATCAACTCTGATCAAACTCCTCGATGGCGAAGAAATCGCCACCAAGGGCAAAGTCAATGTCGTTGGGATCGATGTCGGCAAGCTGAGCCATTCCAAAGTCCCGGTCTACCGTCGGAATATCGGCGTTGTATTCCAGGATTTCAAACTGCTGCCGTCGAAGACTGTATTTGAAAATATTGCTTACGCACTTGAGGTAATCAATCTCCCCAAGTCTTTAATACGCCGTCGGGTTCGCTCCGTTATGAATCTTGTCGGTCTTGATGAAAAGGGCAACAGCTTCCCGCGGGAGCTTTCCGGCGGTCAGCAGCAGCGTGTTGCGGTGGCGCGTGCCATCGCCAACCGTCCGAAGGTTCTGATTGCGGATGAGCCGACCGGAAACCTGGACCCGTCCATGAGTGATGAAATTATGAGTCTGCTCGATAAGATCAACCGCGAGTATGGTACGACCATTCTCATGGTTACCCATGATCTTACGATTGTTAACAAGCACCGGAAGCGAACGGTTGTTCTGGAGCACGGCCATATCGTAGCCGACCTTGCGGAAGGAGGATATGTCCAGCATGATCAATAGAATCTGGAGACCAATCAAAGAAGGCTTTCTCGGGGTATTCCGGCACGGGGCCATGTCGGTATCGGCAGCGGTCGCAGTTACCCTTACCCTGATTATTATTTCCCTGTTCATGATGTTTACGATGAATGTCGGACAGCTGACACAGGGCATTGAACA
>JAFWJY010000172.1 GCA_017514525.1 Solobacterium sp.
AACATTGTTGAGTCCGAACACATTATCGACTACGATATTTCCCAATTTGGAAGATGCACCATATGTCAGCGCATCCCAGTACAGAGCGATCACCGGAAGATGCTTGGCATAGAACCTCTGCATATCTGCAGCCGCAGCAGTATACTCATCCAAATTTTTGGCGTTGGACATTGCTCCAAGAGCAGACTGGAATTCCTCGTCATAAACCTGTGCGCCGCCTTGAACTGCATGCGTTCCATCCACATAGATTGTCGCAAGTCCATTGCCCATTCCCATGCCGGCGGAAGTGTATCCGAACAAAGCTGCTTCCATTGTGATATTATTCTCAGAAAATTTATTGCTCGTCTTCGCATTAAAGGAGTTTGAGTCAAGACCTTCCAGCGTGACTTCGCCTCCGAAATCTTCGACTGCTGTCTTGATCAGTTCCGCGCAGGAAACCAGATTTGCCCGGTCAGAACGGAAAGTCAGTGTAAATGCGAAAATCTCTCCATTCTCGTTTACAAACTTCCCTTCATCATTTTTTGCATATCCTGCCGCATTCAAGTATTTTTCCGCTTCTGCAAAATCCATCTTCATTTTTTCTGTCGGTGTATAACCTACAGTCGACACAGGGACAAAACCCGCGTTCGGAATTTCTGCCAGCGCGGAACCGACTTTGTTACGGATGGTCTCATAATTGAGAATGTTTGCTACAGCATGCCGCAGATTTTCATCAGCAAACGGGCCTTTAGCGTTATTGAAAGCAAGCACTGCAGGGGCATTCTGTGCTGTAACACTGATCAGCTGAACCGTTTCGGATGTCGCCAAAGCATCCTGATAAGAAGCTGCGACACCTGTCGAATAGACCCATACCATATCGATATCGCCCTGCTGCAGTGCCATAAACATCGTATCATCATTGTTAAACAAACGATACACGATCTCTTTTACCTGCGGACGGACCGGGTAATTCTCACTTGCAATAAAAGTAATCGTTCCCGCGTCCTTATTGAAGTCTGAAAAGACATACGGACCATAGCCGAAACGCAGTTCGGTATCTGAAGGCTGTTCTTTTCCTTCAAGCATCTGTTTCGGAACGATCCGGAACGAAGTCATGTTTCCGAGCTCGCGGACATTCGGAGATGCTAGCGTCAGTGAAATGCTGCGACCGTCATCGGAAAGTTTATAAGAAACATACTTGGCCTTTGTTGTTTTGCCTTCCGAATCTGTCTGATCTGTCAGGTTAGCGCTTCCGTTCGCATCTTCGTACTGCAATGTAAACAGAATATCTTCCGCTGTCACAGGAGTGCCGTTCTCCCACTTCATCCCGTCTTCTATCGTATAAGTCCATGTTGTTGCGTCTTCAGTTGACCAGGATGCCGTCAGAGGATGGAACGTGCCTTCGGTATCCTGCCAGACAAGCGGCGGATGGGTGACTCCACTCGCGAGCATCTCATAGTTATACTCCCCGATCACCGCTTTTTCAATCGCTGCTGTTGTACCGATTACAAGTGTTTCAATCGGATAGTTTGGCATTTCTGGCTCAGATTCTCTTCCGGGTTGTTCATTTGCTGTTTCAGCTTTTGAAGGTTGTTCCGTTTTCGGAACATCAGTTATTGTTGCTATCTCTGAAGTCTGCCCCTGGACGGCTGGTTTTGTGCATGCGAACAATGCGAGCGTCATCAACGCGGCAAGCAAAAGCGATAAGGTTTTCTTCATAGATGGTTTTCCTCCAGAGTATGGTTTTTAAATGAATACACTTTATCAGCTATATCATCAATCAAAGCCCTGTCATGACTGATCAGAAGTACTGATCCGTTGTTCTTTTGCATCTCCCGCCGCACAAGGCTGATTACGTTTGCCTGAGTTGATACGTCCAACATCGAAGTAGCTTCATCCAGTATCAGCAAACGCGGATTGAACAGCAGACATCTGGCAATACAGATACGCTGTGCTTCCC
>JAFWJY010000173.1 GCA_017514525.1 Solobacterium sp.
ACCAGGTTTATCTGCCGTCTTTGCGCTGTTCCGTCCGGCAATGCGGTTGATGAGTGTTGATTTGCCGGCATTGGGAATGCCGCATGCCATGGCACGCATGGCTCTGGGACGGATTCCTTTGCGTATCATGCGATCCCGAATGGGAGTCGTTAAGACAGCACAGGCGGAAACGATCTGCTTTTTAACAGATTTATCCGTCGTAATATTAAGCGCAAGACAATCCCGATTCTCCCCCTTCAGCTGTCTGACCCATTGTTCGGTCTGCGCATCATCCGCAAGATCTTTTTTGGAGAGAATAATCAGTCTGGGCTTCTGCGGTGCCATTTCATCCAGAATGGGATTGCGGCTGGCAAGCGGAATACGTGCATCACGCAGTTCAATGATCATATCAACTGCTTTAAGATGATCTTTCATATCCCGACGGGCTTTTTCCATATGCCCGGGGTACCACTGCACCGCTACCATGACTTCACTCCAAACTGATTGAATGGGAAAAAGATAAACGCACCTTTGGCAATGATCTGATCCGCATGGAACGGTCCGTAATACCGGCTGTCCCGACTGGCCGGGCGATTGTCGCCCAGGCAGTAATATTCGTCTTCTCCAAGGGTAATGGGAGATACATCTTCCATGAAAATGCCTTCTTTTTTTGCCCGATAATCTGTATTCAGGAATGGTTCTTCGATCGTCTTTCCATCTACCTGCAGCTGACCATTTACATACTGAATCGTTTCACCCGGGAGTCCTACGATGCGCTTGACGAGATATTTCCGGTTTTCCACTTCAATAATTGCAATATCAAAGCGCTTCAATGTTCCAAACTTTTTTCCGTAAACATTCGCAAACCCCAGGGCATTGGAATGCAGTGTCGGATACATGGAGCTTCCCTCTACCCGAATTGGCCGGGCAATAAAATTCACGATCAGGAAAACAATGATCATGCATTCCATGAAGGTTTTCATCAGATCCCAGATGGATTCTAAAATACTGTCTTCCTGTGTTTCTTTTTTTGGTTTCTTTTCTTCGTTTGTCATACCTAGCAATTATAACGTTCTGAATCAAAAAAGAAATGCAGAGCATTCGCATTTCTTTATGTTTATCGTTCTGCACGCATTGGATTTTCAAGAAAATCCTGATAGGACAGCCGTATGCCTTCTTCCAATTCGGTGGAATAGGTCCATCCAAGTGCAGTCGCCTTGGACACATCCAGAAGTTTTCTTGGAGTGCCATTGGGCTTGGAGGTATCCCAGCGGATTTCCCCTTCATAGCCGGTCACTTTGGCAACCAGCTGTGTCAGTTCTTTGATCGTGATTTCTTTTCCAGTGCCGGCATTGACGGTTTCATTGCCGGAATAGTTATTCATCAAGAAAACACAGAGGTTGGCAAGATCGTCCACATACAGGAATTCCCGCAGCGGTGATCCATCACCCCAGCAGGTTACATATGGAAGATTCTGCTCCTTCGCTTCATGAAAGCGGCGGATCAGTGCCGGCAGTACATGACTGTGAGTTGGATGGTAATTGTCGTTGGGCCCGTAAAGGTTGGTTGGCATCACAGAAATATAGTCTGTGCCATACTGGCGGTTCAGATATTCGCAGTATTTCAGTCCGCTGATCTTTGCCAAAGCATATGCTTCATTTGTCTTTTCCAGCTCAGAGGTCAGAAGACAGCTTTCCTTCATAGGCTGCGGAGCCATCCTTGGATAAATGCAGGAACTTCCCAGGAATTCCAGCTTCTTACAGCCGTTTTTCCAGGCACTGTGAATCACATTCATCTCGAGGATCATGTTTTCATACATGAAATCCGCAAGCGCCTCGCTGTTTGCGACAATACCGCCAACTTTTGCGGCAGCGAGAAATACATAATCCGGTTTCTCTGTCGCAAAGAACTCTTCTACAGCATCCTGCCGTGTCAGGTCAAGCTCCTTATGCGTACGGGTGATAATGTTG
>JAFWJY010000174.1 GCA_017514525.1 Solobacterium sp.
CCAGAAAGGCAAACGGAACTTTGAAGAACAGATAGTCCGGCATTCCGTTTTTCAAAAACAGCGCAAAGCCAGTTCCTGCAATCACACACAGAACCAGAGACAGAAGATTCTTCTGTCGCTCGTTCAATTTCCATTGTGCGATCATCACCGGCACATGCAGACCAATATGAAGTCCCATCAGTACAAATGCCCAGTGTGACATCGACAGGTGCATTCTTCGTACAAACGATACCTTTGCCATCCCATACAGAAACGGCACCGCATAGCCGCTCATTGACATGCCGCAGAACGCCGTTAAGATAAACGCTCCAATCAGAAGAATATTAACGACTGTCTGCAGGATACGGTACGCATGATAGTTTCCTTTGAACAGCGCCCCAAACCATCTGCGGTTTAATATCTGGTGAACAATCACCAGAATGGTCATTCCCATTCCGATATACTCATGCGCGGCTTCGCCGGTTACCTGATATGCCATCAAGCAAAGTAAAAGGACGGTCAAGGTGATATCTACGATCCTTCTGGTATTGCCTGAATCCAGTTTCTTCCACATGATTCCGTCCTCCGTGTTTACTGCAGACTGCTGATCCAGGCCCCTACATCTTCCTGAGATGTGCCTGCGCTGAATCGCTGTCCATCAAGCCAGGTTCCGCTCCCGGCATGTTCAGCCAGTGTTTTACCGCTTCTGCCCATACCGCTGCTGCTGGATGTGCAGAACGGAATTACCGTAATGCCTGAAAAGTCATAGCTTTCGACAAAGGTATCCATGATGCGCGGTTCTTCACCCCACCAGATCGGATAGCCAAGATAGAGTGTGGTATAGCCTTCCAGCGATACCGGTTCACTGCCGATTTCAGGGCGAACAGACGGATCATTCTGTTCTGCTGTCGTACGGCTGCTGCTGTCATGCCAGTTCAGATCAGCTTCGGTATATTCCTGCGCCGCTTTGATCTCATAAAGATCTGCGTTCGTTACAGCTGCGATCTTCTCCGCAATGTCTTTTGTCGTACCGGTCGCAGAGAAAACTACGACCAGGGTTTTGCCTTCTGCGGCATCGGTTTCCGCAGCCGGGGCTGTCTCTGCTTCCGCACCTGCTGGTTCGGCTGTTGTTTCCACAGGTTCTGATTCTGATTCAGCTGCCTGACCTGCACTGCCGCACGCCATCAGCAGTACAGCCATCATAATTGAAAGAATACGTTTCATCTTTTGTCCTCTTACTTCAAAGCTTCATAGCTTTTTGCGTCAACCGGCTCCAGCCATTCTGCGCTTGTCTCTTCACCTGCCACTTCAAATGCCAGATGTGAGAACCAGGAATCCGGCGCAGCACCATGCCAATGCTTTACGTTTGCCGGAATATTGATCACAGTGCCTGGCAGGATCTCTACCGGCTCTTTTCCCCATTCCTGGTAATAGCCTCTTCCGCCAACGCCAATTAACATCTGCCCGCCGCCGGTTTTCGCATGATGAATGTGCCAGTTATTGCGGCAGCCTGGTTCAAAGGTCACATTGAATACCGGTACCTGTTCGGTCGCCACCGGCGCAAGATAACTCTGGCCAACAAAGAATTTTCCATATGGATTCGGTTCACCGATCGGGAAAAAGATGGAATTCTGGTACTGATCTTTTTCCGTTAAGGCCGGTTCTTCCTCATTCCAGACTTCTTTGGCAAGACGGAATACCGCCCAGCCCTTTGGCCATCCGACATACATGGTCGCGTGGGTGATAATGGCCGCGATTTCTTTCTTTGTGACGCCGTGTGCTTTGGCATTCTGCAGATGATAGCTCAGCGAGGAGTCCGTTATGCCGGAAGCCATCAGCGATACCACGGTAATGACGCATTTGGTCTTCACATCAATCGCATCTTCATTCCACACTTCGCCAAACAGTACATCATCATTCAGATGTGCAAACATCGGCGCAAACTCACCAAGCTGATTTCTTCCTGCAGTCTGTACAATTTTCTCGTTCTTCATTTTTCCTCTCCTATCTTCTGGTCTCCTGTTGACCATACATGTTTTTCATTCGCATTATCCGGCTTGTTCTGGCAGATTACAGTACGTCGTTCAGCCAGGTTTGAATCTGAGCTTCATCCGGCCGGTTGATCTGCACACCCTTTTTCCATGTCACATCGTTGTTTACATGCTTATGGAGCTCGGTATCACTGTTTCCAACACCGCTGCCGCCGGAGGTGCAGAACGGAATGATGGTCTTATTGGAGAAATCATAGCTATCAAGGAATGTCTCAATAATGCGCGGTGCGACGCCCCACCAGATTGGAAAGCCAATGATGATCGTGTCATAGGCATCCATGTCTTCCACCTGTTTTGCGATTTCCGGCCGGGCGGTTGGATCTTTCATTTCAACGCTACTTCTGCTGTTCTGATTCATCCAGTCCAGATCAGCTGCGCTGTAGCTTCTGATTGGTTCGATTTCAAAGAAGTCACCACCGCTTACACGGGCAATTGCCTCACCTACGCGCTTTGTAACTCCACTTGCGGAAAATACTGCCACCAATATCTTCTTTTGCATGTTTGAACTCCTTTACTGATTCATCTTTCCGCAGTTGCCAACTTTGTCGCCTGTGACAAAGTATTCATACGTCGGAAACTCAAACAGCACCGGCTTGAATTCGTGATAGTTGATTTTGCCCTGTTCGTTCAGTACGGTTTCATCCGCATACGTCGCAAGAATCTTGCACATGAACTGATCAAAGTGTTCCAGCTCATAGTTGCCGTCTGTTTCGCATTCAATGGATGCCTTTGCGTTATTGATTAACGGTGCGCCGTTTTCACCCATCGTCCATTCAAATGCGGCTGATTTGTCTTCGTTGTTTCCGCTGATGGTTCCCATGAGGTCAGCTTCTTTCAGCCAGGATTCATCAACGATATTGATCGAAAGCTTTTTGGTTTCACGAATGCCTTTGTTAATGTAATGCGCCTGTACCAGGGAAACCATCAGATGTGAATGTGCTACGGTTCCGGCATGCGCTGCCAGTGTCCAGGTAGGCTTTCCGTTCACCATCGCTCCAACAACGATCACCGGGCATGGATACAATGCCAGTACTGCACCAATATTTTTCTTTGTCATGTTATTTCATCTCCTTTTCCCACATACGTACAACGTTCAGATTCAGGCTGTTCGCTACTGCTTCCAGTTCTGCAATATCTGCTTCACTTAACGTGATGTTCGCTGCCTTTGCGGCATCCGCTACCTGATTTTCTTTTGTGACTCCGATAATCGGAAGCGTGCCTTTGGCAATTGCCCAGGCTACCGGAATCTGCGCCGGGCCGACTCCGTATTTTTCCGCAAGCTTCCGAAGCTCCTGATTCAGGATTTCCAGCTGATCCAGCACCGGGTTATAGATCGCTGCACGATCAGATCCTTCCGGCATCGGATGGGAAACGTCATATTTCCCGGATAATGCGCCCTGTTCGAGAACCATATAGGCAAAGAATGTAATGTCGTTTTCGTTGCAGTAATCCAATATGCCGGATTGTTCCGATGAACGGTTAATCAGGCTGTAGTGATTCTGTACGGCAGATAGTTTGAGGCCATGTGCCTTCAGTATTTCATTGGCCTGTCGGATTTCCGCCAGGTTGTGATTCGATACGCCGATCAAAGGAACGTTATCTTTCCCCTCGTAGTATTTCGCGAGTTCTTCTGTCCACTTTGGAGCTCCCCATACGTTATGGATCCAGTAGATATCAAAGCGATCCAGATTCATGATCTTCAGCTGCATCTCAATCATGTCTTTCATCGCAGTTGGAGAACCTGCGTCCGCGCACTGCGGTGTGAATTTATCTGATACAACATAGGAATCTCTTGGAAGACCGTTCAGGAAGCCAGCCAGTACTTTCTCAGATGTACCCATCCCGTAGGCATAGGCTGTGTCCCAGAGGTTCAGACCCTGTTTCATCGCGGCTTCGAATACCGGTTTCAATTCATCCGCTGTAATCGTTCTGCCAAATGTTCCATCGTTGCCCCAGGCCCATGCGCCAAGAGCGATTTTTGGTAATGCCTTCATCTTCATCTCCTCTTTTCTTTTCTGATTACCTGCCATCCAGTAAATGAATCAGACAGTTATAGATAAGTTCATAGACAGACTGGTAGGTATAATTCACACCAGCCTCCTTCATAGCTGCTTTCTGTTTTTCCGTCACTTCGGTATATGGATAGATGCCAAACATGAACGGGAAGAATGTATAGATGAAGGTTTCTATTTCCGTTGCCTTCATCTTCGGACAGTATTTCTTCAGTAATTCCCGTACCAGTGCCATGGATTTTCCATACGCCTGTTTGAATGAGACAAGCCGTTCGGCGCGGCTGTTGGCTTCCATGTCATAGTTGTTCATGGCTAGTAGTTTCAACAGCTGCGGCCGCTCTTCCAGAGAGGACGCTATCGCAGATGCCAGTTTCTTCACCGGCATGGAATCTTCCTGATTCAATATCTCTGTCAGACTTTCATTCCA
>JAFWJY010000175.1 GCA_017514525.1 Solobacterium sp.
CGGTCAATTATTACTTAGAAACGTGAGGCTTCTATGGCAGAAAAACTGGGGAAAGCGATCGTAAAGATTCACAAACTGATTCTGGTGATTGCAGTGGCTCTGCTGATTCCATCAGTACTGGGCTACATTCACACAAAGGTCAATTATGACCTGCTGACGTACCTGCCGGATGACATCGAAACGATGGTCGGACAGGATATCCTGAAGGAAGAGATGGGAAGCGGGGGCTTCTCAACACTGATCTGCGAAGGGATGAAAGAAAAGGATGTTGCGGAACTGAAGGAGAAGATCATGAAGGTGGATGGCGTCAAAAACGTCATCTGGTATGATTCCGTACTTGATATCAGTGTTCCGATGGATGTCCTTCCGGATAACATCCGGGATGCCTTCAACGCAGACAACAGCACCATGATGTTCATCATCTTCAGTGATACAACAAGTGCTGATCGTACGATTCAGGCAGTCAGGGACATTCGTTCTCTCTGCAATCAGCAGTGCTTCCTCACCGGAATGAGTGCCATTCTGGTAGATACGCAGGATCTCTCTGAATCAGAAGCACCGATTTACGTGATTATGGCGGTTGCCCTATCTGTACTGGTGCTGATGCTGTCGATGGATTCCTGGCTGGCGCCGTTCCTGTTTCTCGCAAGCATCGGCATGGCGATCCTTTACAACTTGGGATCGAATCTGTTTCTTGGTTCTATCTCGTATCTTACAAAAGCACTTGCGGCAGTTCTGCAGCTGGGCGTTACGATGGACTACTCCATCTTCCTTTGGCACAGCTATGAATCAGAACTGGAAACAGGCAAGCCAAGAGATGAGGCAATGGCAGCTGCGATTGGTGAGACCTTTACCTCCATTGTCGGTTCATCCATTACAACGGTTGCCGGCTTCGTGGCATTGTGCTTCATGAGCTTCAAGCTTGGCCTTGATATCGGAGTGGTCATGGCAAAAGGAGTTGTCTTTGGAGTAATCTCCTGCATTACAATTCTGCCGTCTCTGATTCTGGCATTCGAAAAACCGCTTCAAAAATCGAAACATAAAGCAGTCCTTCCGGATTTCAAAGGCATTGGATCGTTTGTCACCAGACATTGTTATAAATTCCTGATCATTGCGCTGATCATGCTGATACCTGTGATTCATGGCTACCGCAGAGTGCCGGTTTACTTCAATCTCGACAGTTCGCTGCCGGACACACTGCCATCCGTAATTGCCAATGCAAAGCAGGAAAATGAATACCACATGAACGCGACCCACATCCTGATTATGGATGCGGCAGTTGAAAACAAAGAAGTACGTTCCATGGCGGATGAAATGAAGCAGGAGCCGGGAGTGAAGTTTGTTCTGGGGCTGAATACGATTATCGGACCAACGATTCCCCAGGAAATGATTCCGGATAAACTGAAAGGTTCTCTGATCACGGATCGCTATCAGATTCTGCTGATCGGATCCGAATATAAAGTCGCAAGTGATGAGGTGAACGAACAGATCAATCAGCTGAGTGCAATTGCCAAGAATTATGACAGCACTTCCTTCCTGATTGGAGAGGCACCCTGTACCAAAGATCTGATTGAAATCAGCAATCACGACTTCGGGGCAGTCAGTACCGCTTCCATTGGCATTATCTTTATCATCATCGCATTTGTCTTCAAATCCATAACTCTGCCAGTCATTCTGGTAGCCGTCATCGAATTTGGAATCATGCTGAATATGGGAATTCCATACTATACCGGCACAAAACTTCCGTTTATTGCCAATATCGTGATCGGAACGATTCAGCTTGGCGCAACTGTTGACTACGCAATTCTGATGACGACCCGGTTCCGTCGGAATCGCACGGCAGGTATGGAGAAACGATCCGCAATTAAGGATGCGGTGGAAAACAGTGCGAAATCAATTGTGGTATCGGCACTGTCCTTCTTCGCCGCAACCTTCGGAGTAGGGCTCTACTCCAATATCGATATGATCAGCTCACTGTGTGTACTGATGTCCAGGGGTGCCCTGATCTCAATGATCTGTGTCATCTTCCTGCTCCCGTCCCTCTTACTGATCTTCGATACCGTAATTTCAAAAACCACAATGCCGCAGAAAGGCTGAAAACAGGAGGCAAACTATGAGTAAATTCCTAATGAACGCAACAAAGTCGGCGCTGGCCGCAGTCACTGCACTGTCTGTAGGAATGGTGAATGTACAGGCAGAGAGTGAAAAACAAGCAGATGAAAACGGAAAGGATGAAACGGTCTACATCATTACGGATGCGTCCGGCTCCAGGCAGTCGGTTATTGTCAGTGACTGGCTGAAAAATACAGATGGATCCGCCAGTATTACCGATGAATCAACTCTGAAGGATATTGAGAATGTATCAGGGGATGAATCATTCACAAAAAATGCGGATGGCACAATTACCTGGGATGCAGAAGGAAAGGATATCTACTATCAGGGAACTACAGACAAAGAGCTTCCGGTAGAAGTGAAAATCTCATATGAACTGGATGGCAAGCAGGTTACAGCAGAAGAGCTGGCTGGTAAATCCGGGCACGTCAAAGTACATTTTGACTACATCAACAATACGGAGGAAACGGTCGCGGTAAACGGGAAAAACGAGACCGTAAAGATCCCGTTTGCGATGATCACGGGCATGAAGATTGATCAGGATAAGTTTTCCAACATTGAAGTCACAAACGGCAAGGTAATTTCCGAAGGAAAGACTTCCTTTGTGGTAGGCATGGCATTCCCTGGATTAGAGGAATCCCTGGATATGGACAGCACATTAACAAACGCTGATATCCCGGAATACGTTGAGATTGAAGCGGATACAACAGACTTTGAGCTAGGCATGACAATGACAGTTGCCGGAAACAATCTGCTGGAGAATCTGAATCTTGAAACAGATGGTGAAGTGTCAGAGCTGGAAGATAAAGTCAATCAGCTGGTGGACGCTTCGAAGCAGCTGGAAGACGGTACCCAGGCTTTAAAGGATGGCACAGCAGAATTAAAAGATGGTACTGGACAGTTATTGGATGGCACAAACACCTTGAAGGATGGTTCTTCCAAACTGAAAGACGGTGCTTCTGAGCTGGCTGATGGCACAGCGAAAGTAAATGATGGCGCAGGAAGTCTGAAAGACGGCGCAGAAAAAGTAAACGCAGGCGCAGGCCAGCTGAAAGATGGTACTGCAGCTGCACTTAATGGTGCCAATACACTGGCAGCAGGTGCATCACAGGTCAGCAAAGGAGCTGCTGCACTTGATGCAGGAATCTGGCAGGCACAGGCAGGTGCAAAACAGCTGGAAACAGGAAGCACCGCATTAGTCGCTGGTGCCAATCAGTTAAATGAAGGCATCAAACAGGCAGCTGATGGTGTTACACAGATCAAGACAGGAGTAGACGCATCCGTTAAAGCTTCCACTAATGAAAAAAATAAAATGGATGAGTTGAAACCTACTGATGAAGATGCAGTTGCTTCAACCCAGGAATCTTTAGCGCAGGCAATTGAGGATCTGGTTAAGAAAAATGCGGAAGAAGCATATAAACAGGGCATGATAGCTGGCACAGATGGTGTACTGCTGCAGTAGAAG
>JAFWJY010000176.1 GCA_017514525.1 Solobacterium sp.
AGCTTGACAAATGGGACCCGGCCCCCTGCACCCCCGAAAACGACCGGTGGGCCAAATAATGCCCTTCGGCGACACCGGTGATCCAGTGTAGCAGGGGGCCAACCCATTCATCAAGCTGCTTTCCCGGCATATGCTCACCATCCTCCGTAATCTATGCTCAGCCTCTTGTTTGTGTGAGACTGAGGTTTCTATATTGCTATATTGAATGACCCATCAATTGGGCAGAAGGTTCATAAAAAGACTGTAACTGTCTTTTCTCAACTGTTACAGCCTTTGCATTGTGTTTGGATTCAGCGGAAATAATCCACTGCACCTTTAAACATCTGTTCCTGTGTGACAAGATCCGGGATATTCCGGTACAGCTGACTGCCACTGCGCTCGCTGTGTCCCATCTTCCCGAAGATTCTTCCATCCGCCGAAGTAATGCCTTCAACGGCCATGTACGAGTTATTCGGATTAAAACGGATATTCGAGGTTGGATGGCCTTCCAGATCGACATACTGGGTAGCGATCTGACCATTTTTCACCAGCTGATCAAATAATTCCGGTTCACAGACAAAGCGTCCTTCGCCATGGCTGATTGCCACATGTGTAATATCACCGACTTTGGCATAACGCAGCCACGGTGATTTGACTGACGCAACCCGCGTTCTCACCAGCATCGACTGGTGACGGCCAATCGTATTAAACGTAAGAGTCGGAGAATGCTCATCCGTATCTGTAATATGTCCATACGGCACAAGTCCAAGTTTGATCAATGCCTGGAAGCCATTACAGATACCGCACATCAGGCCTTCCCGTTCATCCAGCAGTTTATGCACTTCTTCCTTTATTTTCGGATTGCGGAAGAAACTGACAATAAATTTACCGGAGCCATCCGGTTCATCACCACCGGAGAAACCGCCAGGAAGCGCAATGATCTCACTTTCCGCAATTCGTGCCGCAAAGCGATTGACACTGTCCTCAATCTCTTCTGCAGTCCGATTTCGAATCACGAATATCTCTGCTTCCGCACCAAACTGTTCAAACGCCTTTGCCGTATCCCATTCACAGTTTGTTCCGGGGAATACCGGAATCAGCACATGCGGGTGTTCTTTGGTATAGGAGGCATGAAGCGGTGCTTCTTTCTGATAGCTGAAGGAAGGAATGTTACTTTCGTCCGGCTGTTTCAGATAAGGGAATACCGGCTCAAGCTTCGATTCCCAAAGTTCCTGCAGTTCATCCAGACTGATACGCTCCAAACCCTTTTGGAAACAGTAATGTTCACTGGTTACGCCGAGTCGGATCGCATTTACCGGAATGCCTGCCTCATCCGCCAGTTCAAGTACGAACGCGCCAGCTTCTGCCTCAAACAGCAGTTCTGTCGTGACCTCTTTATCCAGCGCCACACCAATCCGGTTGCCAAGTGCCATTTTAAACAGCGCCTCTGCACTTCCGCCGCGCTCCAATGTGCGCACAGACAGCACTTTGCCTTCATGGATCAGCTTTTCTGTTTCCTTCAGAATCAGATTCACACTGTTATAATCCGGTAATCCATCCGCATCCCGATCCGGACGGATCAGCACAACCGGATGATGCGCTCCTTTAAATTCCGTAGAAACAATTTCCTCATCCTTTGCGACTGATACCGCAAAGCTCACGAGTGTCGGCGGCACATCAATATTTTCAAATGTACCGGACATCGAGTCCTTTCCGCCAATTGCTGCGATTCCAAGATTCATCTGTGCTTTCCATGCCCCAAGCAGTGCGGACATCGGTGTCCCCCAGCGCTTTGGATCTGATCCGGTGTGCCCAAAGAATTCCTGCAGAGACAGCCAGCACTGATCCATGCGGCCGCCAGCAGCGATTACTTTCGCAACACTTGTAATAACTGCCTCCTGAGCGCCAAGGAATGGAGACTGTTCTGATACATAAGGATCAAAGCCCCAGCCCATTAACGAACAGGTGGTTGTCGTTCCGTTGAGGACAGGTATCTTGCATGCCATCGCCTGCGAAGGTGACAGCTGTGTCCGTCCGCCATATGGCATCAGGACAGTTCCGGCACCGATTGTGGAGTCAAAGCGCTCGACCAGGCCTTTCTGGCTTGCGACATTCAGATCCGAAACCAGTGCTTTCAAACGCTCTTTCAGCGTTCCTTCCGTCACCATCCGTACCGGTTCCGGTTTAACAATATGGGCGTCCGCATAACGCTTTGCGCCATTTGTATCAAGGAATGCCCGGGAAATGTTTACAACATTCTGCCCTCCGAGTTCCATAACCAGACGCTTGTCTTCTGTAACCTGCGCAACAATCGTTGATTCAAGGTTTTCTTCGTCCGCAAGTTTCCGGAACTTTTGTGCATCGGAGGCGGATGTCACAACCGCCATACGTTCCTGCGATTCGGAAATCGCAAGTTCTGTTCCATCCAGGCCTTCATATTTCTTTGGTACTTTGTTCAGATCAATCTTTAAACCTTCCGCAAGTTCTCCGATTGCGACGGATACACCGCCTGCACCAAAGTCATTGCAGCGCTTGATCAGACGTGTTGCCTCCGGGTTTCGGAACAGGCGCTGCAGCTTACGTTCTTCCGGCGCATTACCTTTCTGCACTTCTGCACCACAGGTTTCCAGCGATTCCACCGTATGCGACTTGGATGAACCGGTTGCGCCGCCGCATCCATCTCTTCCAGTTCTTCCACCCAGCAGGATTACAACATCGCCAGGCAATGGTTTCTTACGGATTACATTAGCTGCCGGTGCAGCACCGAGTACAGCACCGATTTCCATACGTTTTGCCACATAACCCGGATGATACAATTCGTGAACATGCCCTGTTGCCATGCCAATCTGGTTTCCATAGGAACTGTATCCATTTGCGGCAGTAACCGTCAGCCGGCTTTGCGGAAGTTTCCCTTTCATGGTCTCCTCTACCGGTTTTAAAGGATCCGCGGCTCCGGTGACACGCATTGCCTGATATACATAGGAACGTCCGCTGAGCGGATCACGAATAGCCCCGCCAAGACAGGTAGCCGCACCGCCAAATGGCTCGATTTCCGTCGGATGATTATGGGTTTCATTCTTGAACATCAGCAGCCACGGTGTTTTGACACCGTCAATATCGACTGGAATGCGAACGGAACAGGCATTGATTTCCTCACTCTCATCGAGGTCTTTAAGTTTGCCCTGTCGGCGCAGTGCCTTCGTACCAATGGTCGCAAGATCCCAAAGTGATACCGGTCGGTCTGTATCTTTTCCGTAAAGTTCATCCCGCAACTTGAGGTATTCATCATACGTTCTGCGGATCGGTTCGGAATCAATCGTTACCTGATTCAGAATGGTATTGAATGTCGTGTGGCGGCAATGATCACTCCAGTACGTATCAATTACACGGATTTCCGTCATTGTCGGATCACGGTGTTCTTCATCCCTGAAATACGCCTGCAGGAAAGAAAGATCCGCAAGATCCATTGCCAGTCCAAGCGACGTGCGCAGCTCTTCCAGTTCCGCTTCAGTTTTCCCGATAAACCCTTCCATAACTGGTGGAAGCGGAGGAACTGCATAGTCCATCCGAATCGTAACAGGCTTTTCCAGAGCAGCTTCACGAGCCTCAACCGGATTGATCAGTGTTTCCCTGATCTGCTGTTTCTCAGCTTCAGTCAGAGCACCCTTAATGTAATAAATCTTAGCTGTCTTCACTTCCGGACGTGTTTTGCATGTCATCAGCTGAATGCATTGCGCGGCAGAATCAGCGCGCTGATCAAACTGTCCCGGCAAATACTCTACAGCCAATACCCATTCGTTTTCTTCCGGCTGCGGAATCGTTTCGTGATAGAGACAATCAACCTGCGGTTCTGAAAGAATTGTCTCACTCGCCTTCTGATAATCCTCTGGTTCAATCCCTTCAAGATCATACCGGTTGAACAGTCGGACAGCTTCCAGATTCCCGGAACGAATCACCGTTTTCAGCGTCGACTCCACGCCTTTGGCTTCTACTGCGAATTCCGGTCGTTTTTCGACATAACAGCGATATACAGTCATTCCTTTATTCCTTTCAATGCTTTTGCGCCAATATCACGACGCACATGCATGCCTTCAAAGGTCACCTTATCAACACCCGCATAAGCTTTTTCCAGTGCTTCTTTGAGTGTCGGAGCCGTTGCAGTAATGCCCAGCACACGTCCTCCGTTTGTATAGTATTTTCCAGCTTCGTAACGAGTACCCGCATGGTAGATTGTGACATCATCCAGCTGTCCCATCCGATTCATACCGAAAATTTCTTTTCCTTTTTCATAGGAGCCCGGGTATCCGCCGCTGGCCTCAATGACACAGGCCGCTGCTCCGCTCTTCCAGGAAACCATGGACTCTTCCAGTTTTCCTTCCGTACATGCCATCATGATCTTCAACAGGTCTCCATCCAGAAGCGGAAGTACAGACTGTGTTTCCGGATCGCCGAAGCGGCTGTTATACTCAATCACTTTCGGGCCATTTTCTGTAAGAATCAGGCCAAAATACAGGCATCCGCTGAACGGGCAGCCTTCAGCCTTCATTGCCTTCATCGTTGGCACAAAGATTTCATTCATGCACCGCTCAGCAACTTCAGGCGTGTAATAGGGAGAAGGGGCAATCGTGCCCATGCCCCCGGTATTAAGACCTTCATCATGATCAAGAGCACGCTTGTGGTCCATAGAGGAAACCATTGGAATAACCGTTTCTCCATCCGCAAAGGACAGCACCGAAACTTCAATACCTGTCAGGAATTCTTCGATTACAACACGCGTACCGGATTCTCCGAAGGCTTTGTCTACCATCAACGTCCGGATTGCCTCCATCGCCTCTGCCTCATCCTGTGCAATCAATACGCCTTTGCCAAGCGCGAGTCCATCCGCTTTGATTACAGTTGGATACGTATTTTCTTTACGCACATAAGCAGCGGCTTCACGCGCACTTTCAAATACTTCATACTTCGCTGTCGGAATTCCATACTTCTCCATCAGATTTTTGGAGAACACTTTGGAAGCTTCAATACGTGCAGCTGCCTTTGTTGGTCCGAATGCAGGGATGCCAGCCTCTTTCAGCGCATCAACCATGCCTAAGGCTAATGGATCATCCGGTGTCACAACAACATAGTCGACTTTATGGCTCAGCGCATAGTCCACCATCCCTGCTATGTCTGTTGCCTTGATCTCAACACATTCGGCGTCCGCAGAAATACCGCCATTGCCAGGTGCACAGATGATTTCAGGTTTCCATGCACTTTCTTTCAGTTTGCGGATCACCGCGTGTTCGCGGCCTCCGCTCCCTACTACAAGAACTTTCATTCTAATCAGACCCTTTCTGAATTAATGATGGAACAGACGAATGCCATTAAATGCCATGACCATGCCATAGCGGTTTGCGGTTTCAATCACGTTGTCATCACGGATGGATCCACCCGGTTCAACTACATAGCTCACGCCGCTCTTCTTTGCGCGTTCAATATTATCCCCAAACGGAAAGAACGCATCACTGCCCAGAGATACACCTGTGTTTTGATCCAGCCATGCCCGCTTCTCTTCCTCTGTAAAAACAGAAGGCTGTTCTGTAAAGAAATTCTGCCATGCGCCATCACGCAGTACATCCATGTATTCATTTCCAATATATACATCGATCGCGTTGTCACGATCCGGACGACGTATATCAGCTTTGAACGGAAGATTCAGAACCTTCGGGCTCTGACGCAGCCACCAGTGATCAGCCTTGTCACCAGCAAGACGTACGCAATGTACACGGCTCTGCTGACCAGCCCCAACACCGATTACCTGCCCGTTCTTCGCATACGCAACCGAGTTGGACTGTGTATATTTCAGCGTAATCAATGCGATGATCAGATCGCGCTTTGCGCTTTCCGGAAGATTCTTGTTTTCGGTAACAATGTTGGATACTGCCGCATCATCAATAACCAGTTCATTGCGTCCCTGTTCAAACGTGATGCCGAAAACCTGCTTACGCTCGATTGGATTCGGGCGATAGGATTCATCCATCTGAAGTACGTTGTAATTGCCCTTCTTCTTTGTCTTAAGAATTGCCAGTGCTTCCTCTGTATAGCCTGGGGCGATAACACCATCGCTGACCTCCGGCTTCAGAAGGTTTGCGGTATCTGCGTCGCAGATATCAGATAATGCGGCAAAATCTCCATAAGAGCTCATACGGTCAGCGCCACGTGCACGTGCATACGCACAGGCCAATGGAGACAGTTCCTGATCACCTGTGAAATAGATCTTACGTTCTACCTCAGAAAGCGGAAGACCGACTGCTGCACCAGCTGGAGAAACATGTTTGAAGCTGGCGGCAGAAGGAAGCCCTGTCGCTGCCTTAAGTTCTTTGACCAGCTGCCAGCTGTTTAATGCGTCCATGAAGTTGATATAACCAGGACGGCCATTTAATACCGTTACCGGCAGTTCACTCCCATCTTCCATGAAGATGCGGCTTGGTTTCTGATTCGGGTTACAGCCATATTTCAGTTCCAGTTCGTTCGACATTTTCTTATTCCTCCTCATTACGGTTATAGATCCGTGTTCTTGTTTCGCCTGTCTCGATATCGATAACTCTTGTAAAGAGCGATACTTTATTATCTGGATTCAGCGCTTCCCAGACATGGTCTGAGAAGTCTTCAAACGGTTCTTTCACCATCTCCCAGAGTGTCGGTTCTCCTTCGAAAGAAGGAAGCGGGTTTCCATCCGATTCATATGTATGAATCAGATGACCATAACCCGGCAATTCATTAGGGTAATCAAAGAAGTACCTGCGAACCGCATCGCCATTACCCTCAGCACTCTTCAGGATCGACATCGCGTAGCTGTCGCCTTTTACAACTGCGGATATGCGCGGTGTGAAGTTTGGACCATCCGGTTCAAATGTACGTGTACGCAGCGCATCTTCAAATGTTTTCCCCTGCTTGAGATAGTCATAGATCGTATCAGTCTGATCACCATTTGTGACAATTGTCGTGCCGTTAATCACACGCACCGGGGCATAAATAATCAGGCTTGGATCTTTCATTTTGGATTCATCAAATGCCTTTGTACGGATTCCTTCACCATCTTCGACAAATACGCGGTTGCGGCTGTTCTCACTGCGTCCCATGATGAAGTACGCGATGCGGATTTTCTTTCCGCACGGTGTACGACCAATCGCAATACCACGTCCCGGATAATTGTTCTGTTTCAGATTTTCAAATAAGTCGACTGCTTTCATTTTTCCTTCTCCTCCGCTATCGCTTCTGTTACCTGTCTGACTGCCTCCGGCAGGATTACCCATTCCGCTTCTTCCATCACTCGTTTCTGCAGTACTTCCGGTGTATCTCCTTCCTGTACTGCCACTGGTTTCTGAATCAGAATGCGTCCTCCATCCGGTATTTCATTTACGACGTGTACGGTTGCGCCTGTTATTTTGACTCCACGCGCAAGAGCTTCTTCATGGACCTTTAATCCGTAAAATCCTTTTCCGCAAAATGAAGGAATCAGAGACGGATGAATATTCAGAATCCGGTCCGGATAAGCCTGAATCATTGCCGGTCCAAGGATGGAAAGATAACCTGCCAGTACCACCAGATCAATTTCATGATCTTTCAATGCGGTCACATTGGCCAGATCAAACAATTCACCGCTGACATAATTCCTGCGTGAAATAACCATTGTCTCAATACCAGCCTGTTTTGCACGTTCCAATGCATATGCATTTTCTGAGGAAGAAATGACCAGTTTGATTTCTCCTTTCGGAAACAGACCTGCCTTCTGCGCATTGATCAATGCCTGCAGATTGGTGCCTCCGCCACTGACCATTACTGCGATCCGTACCATCAGTTATCCTCCTGGAATACAACATCATGGCTGCCGCTGGTAATTGTTCCTATTATCGACGCCTTTATGCCATTATCATTCAGCACCTTTACCGCTTTTTCTGCATCTTCCGGTGCGACAATAGCACACATGCCGATACCCATATTGAATGTGTTGTACATATCGTGCTCCGGAATTTCGCCAACTTCCTGAATCAGCGGAAAGATTGGCGGCATCTGCCAGCTGCCTTTGCGAATACATGCGTTCAGGTTTTCCCCAAAAGCCCGCGGCAGATTCTCATAGAATCCTCCTCCGGTAATGTGAGCCAGCGAATGAACCTGCACTTCTTCCAGCAGCTTCAGCACCGGTTTGACGTAGATGACCGTCGGTGTAAGCAGTGTTTCTCCAAGACTCTTTCCAAGACGATCTTCATACGCAGACAGATCCGCATGTTCTATGTCGAACACTTTGCGGATCAGGGAGAACCCATTGGAATGAATTCCACTGGATGGGAGTCCAACGATCACATCACCTTCTTTTACCGAAGCCTTATCGATAATCTTTTCTTCATCCACAATCCCCACTGTGAATCCAGCAAGATCATATTCATCTTCCGGCATCAGACCCGGGTGTTCGGCAGTTTCCCCGCCAATCAGTGCACAGCCTGCCTGCACACATCCCTCACTGACACCTTTTACAATTTCCGCGATTTTCTCAGGAACATTTTTTCCGCATGCGATATAGTCCAGAAAGAACAGCGGTTTCGCACCGGCACAGATTACGTCATTCACACACATCGCAACGCAATCAATGCCTACGGTATCATGCTTATCCAGCAGGAATGCCAGCTTGATTTTCGTGCCAACACCATCCGTACCGGAGACAAGCACTGGTTTTTTCATACCAGCCACTTCCGGCGCAAATAAGCCTCCAAATCCACCAATCGAATCCAGTACGCCTGGAATCCTGGTCTTAGCAACGTGTTCTTTCATCAATTCAACAGATTCATAACCTGCAGTTACATCGACCCCTGCAGCTTTATAACTGTCACTGTAGCTTTTTGCCATACAGATCCTCCTCTAACTTCTGTCGGTTGCGTGGTTTTCTGCCGCACCCCTCTTAAAGACCTTTTACTTCCTCCTGCATGCGAGCATCCTTTTCCAGAACCGCATCATGCATATCCTGTTTCTGCTTTGCCAGCTTCTGTTCCAGCGTGCTGTCTTCAACCGCAAGAATCTGAGCCGCAAGTAGAGCGGCATTCTTTGCGCCATTGATTCCAACAGACGCAACTGGAATTCCCGGAGGCATCATCACAGTTGTAAGCAGTGAATCCATTCCATCCAGATCTGCATCCAGTGGAACACCGATTACCGGTAAGGTTGTTTTTGCGGCCAGCGCCCCGGCAAGCGCAGCGCTCATTCCTGCACCGGCAATCAGAACGCCAAATCCGTTCTCTCTTGCCTTTTCCGCAAACGCTCCTGCCTCTTCTGGCGTACGATATGCAGAATAGACATGTACCTCAAACGGCACTTCAAGTTCTTTCAATGTTATCGCCGCCTTCTTCATGACACCCCAGTCGGTGTCCGACCCCATAATGATCGCTGCTTTCTTCATCCTGATCCTCCTGTCAAAAGAAAATGCCTGCGGAAACCATCCACAGGCGTTAAAATTTACTTTGCAAAAAAACCTCCGGAAACAATGGATTTTCCGGTACCCTTGTACATCTGGCTCAGTGCAAATACGTTATTCATATGCATTTCACCATTCCTTTCTGCCTCACTGGACAACCAATCTTAAAGGATATGTGTATATTACAAAAATAACTAATAATAGTAAAGGTATAAATTTGTCCTTTTTGTTCAGAAAACATCCTCTTTTCACTGGAATCGTTTTCATTACTGAAAATTACTGCTTCCCAGCACGCATGCTCAAGGTGAATCTTCTGGCACAAGTTCCCCTATAGCTGCTTCAGAACATCTCCGATATCCCCATTTATGCAGATTGCTTTATCCTGAATCTCGTTCGGGGCAAATGCTTCTCCATAGTTCAGACATGCATATGTCGCATCCCGCCACTCCATCGTCATGCGAAGAAATGGAATCTTGATGATAACCGGCGTATTTCCTCCGACACCAAGTTCGAGAAACAGTGTTTTGGAACGATCATGTCTGCGCAGGAATTCCTGATAGCGTGCCGCTGCCTGATGCCATCCTTCATCCTCTACAAAGGTATCATCGGATCTTAGATTCATGGTCAGTGGTTCACCGCATTCCGGGCAGACAGGAAACAGTTCTTTGGGAACCGTCATTTTGATTTCTCCATTCGTCGGGATGATCAGTTCTCTGTTCTCTCCGATTTCAAATCCCTGCGCTGTCAGCATCTTCCGGACCATTTCTTCATTGTCATACGTTTTCTGGTGACATGGTTTGGAACACTGAAACAGCCCATAGTCACCTTGTGTATAGAACAATCGTTTTTTATCAAATCCAGCTTTCTGAAAACAGTGATCTACATTTGTTGTGATTACAAAGTAGTCTTTTTCCGCAACCAGATTAAGCAGTTTTTCATATACAGGCTTCGGAGCGTTCATATATCGGTTGATATAAATATGACGGCTCCAGTAAGCCCACATGATTTCCGGTGCCAGCTGTAATACCTGGAACCCTCCGGAATACATATCCGTAAAGTGATACTTCTGAATAAAATCCTTAAAATAACGTTCAAACCGATCGCCGCTGTAACGAAAGCCTGCAGAAGTAGATAGTCCTGCGCCCGCGCCAATCACAATGGTTTCCGCTTCCTGCAGCGCTTTCCGCAGCTTATTTACCCCGTCTGGCGTTTCGGTAATATAATTTGTCTTCTGATTGAACATGCTGTACTCCCTTTCTACTCCACTGCCTTCAGTAGCAGTTCCTTTTCATAGAGCTTTTTATCCTGGTCTTTGAATACATTAAAAATGATGCGATCCATTGCCTCGGGATACTCATCCATCCACGCTGTAACGGTTTTTACCGCAATTTCTGCCGCACGGTTATTCGGGAAACAGAATACGCCGGTTGAAATACAGCAGAATACAACAGACCGCAGATCATTTGCTTTACAAAGGTCCAGGGTTCTGCGATAACAGTTCTCCAGATCCGTTTCATCCTTACGCGTCAAAGAGCCGGAAACGATTGGACCGACAATGTGAATCACATGATGCGCCGGCAGGTTATAACCCTCTGTAAGCATTGGAACCGCAGTTGGCTGTTCATAATCCTCACCGGACTGCATTCGAAGTTTTTTCATCTGTTCCGCACATTCCAGGCGCAGCTGAATACCTGCAAAAGTATGAATGCAGTTATCAATGCAGGCATGCATTGGCACAAAACAGCCAAGCATCTGAGCATTTGCGGCATTCACAATCGCATCGGCTTCAATTGTCGTAATATCGCCCTGCCAGAGTGAAATACGATCCCCATGTATCAGCGTACTACCCTGCTCCTTCACAGAAGGTAATTCATTCCAACGTACGACTCCGTTTTCCCGGATTCGCTCTTTCAGATAACTGTCCTGAACAGAAAGCACTTCATTGCTCATCCGGCCAGGCATACGAATATTCATCAATGACCGCAGCAATCTTCGCTTTTCATAGGTATCTCCGGTTTCCGGAAGCCGCAGTTTGCCCTGTACTTCCTGTCCAAATGCGTCAATCAAATAATCCAGTCGTTCTTCCTGATTCATTCCATACCGCCTTTCTCCAAAATTAGAACATGTTTTTCCGGATCTGTCCGGTTTGGAGTTTGGGACTGCGTTCGCACTGTCTGTTTCCATCAGAAAAGACGCAGTCTCAGACACCACTTTTACCTGCGCCTTCAATGTTTATAAAGTTGCGAATATTACCGTTCGTTTCCAAGAAAGAACAATCCCAGCATGCCCGGTCCAACATGAGCACCGGAGAATGGTTCATGCGGACATATGATGATATTCACTTCCGGTGTTTCTTCAAGAATCATCTCTTTCAGCTGTTCAGCATCCGAACGGCAATCACCGTGTGAGATGTAAACATTCTGCTTCGGCAGATCCATATGCTTTTCAATGTATTTATCCGCAAGCATACGGATTGCTTTCTTTCGGCCATGGCACTTGGCACAGGAGATAATGTGCCCCGTTGCATCGCCAAAGAGAATTGGCTTGATGCTGAGAGCCGTTCCGATTGCGGCGGTCGCCCCGCTGACGCGCCCGGTGCGCTTCAGGAAATTCAGATCATCTACGGTAAAATACTGACAGCAATGCGGTACAAGTTCATCCAGAATTTGTGCTGCTGCACGGCTTTCTACACCGTCTCTGCTCAGCTCTGCCGCCTTTACCGCAAGCATGCCATTGCCAAACCCGCAGCCATGTGAATCAACGATATGGATGAAACGTTCCGGGTATTCTTCTGCTAGCTGTAAAGCTGCAGTGCACGCCGCATTATACGTTCCACTGATGCCAGAACTCATGGCGATATAAATAATATCCAATCCTTTTTTCAGTGTCGGCTCAAACTGCGTCAGAAACAGCGCAGTATTCAGCAGGCTGGTTTTCACATCTGCACCGTTGCGCAGACTCTCATAATACGCATGCACATCAAATGATTCAATATCCCCTGTATAGGTGTGCGTCTCGCCATTTACAGTATATTCACTGGGAAGTAAAGTGATTCCATTCAGAAGACTCCCAGGAAGATTTGCAGTACCATCCGCATAAACAGAAAATGTCATAGTTTCCCCTCGTTCTATATCTTTCCCATCATACATCCGGTGTGCAAATAGAGCACGTTATAAATTTACCAGTTACTACAACCCAAATTTATCTCCCGAAATCATCCTCCACACGCACCACATCATCCAGGTGAGGTGTAGATACTTCAATGAATGTCGCATCTTCCAAAGCGGTAACACGATGCTTTGCCAGCGGCTTTTCATGCCAGCACTCGCCGGGCTCATAGATATTTGTGACAAGCTGTCCTGCCTCATTATCTTCCTCTACTGATACCTTGCCTTTGAGAAGATAACTGTGTTCTTCCTTCTCATTGTGATACTGCAGGGAACACCGACTTCCTTTTTTAAGAAAGATCTCCTTCATTGCGTACTGATCTGTTACTGCGATCCACTTCTCATAGCCCCAGGGCTTTTCAACAAACTTTACCAACTTCTGTTCCATATCTCACTCCATATTTGCATGTCGGCCAAACATCGTATCACTGTCGAGGCCCAGTTTTTCCATCAGCATCATGATTATGATATCCATGTAGATTCCTTCACTCTGTTCAAACAGAGAACCCATCGGCTGAATGGATTTTACAGCTCCCTGCACATCACTCTTTGGACTGACCGCAGGGATTTCAATCACCACATCCGCAAGCTTTCCAATCGTCGATTCCGGATTGATGGTGATCAGCGCCACTTTCGCACCTACTTCCTTCGCCTTATTGGCGTGGTTAACAAGCGATTTTGTTGTGCCGCTGCCGCTGCATACAACAAGCAGGCCTTTGTCCGTAATATTCGGTGTACATGTTTCACCAACCATATAGGACTTGCGGCCCATGTGCATCAGCCGCATTGCAAAGCCTCGAATCTGGAACCCGCTGCGTCCGGCACCTGCACAGAAGATTTCATCTGCCTCCAGCAGCAATTCCACAAATTTCTCACTCGCCTGTGGATCAATAGCACCTAATGTTGCCTGAAGCTCTTTTACTACGATTTCACCATATTCCCGATTATTCATTATCATCACCTATTTTAAATGTGCTTTCATTTCTCTGGCAGTAGCGGCACGGTCACTCGCATTGCAGATATAGCCACCTACAACAATGATTTCTGCGCCTTCCTCTACAATAGAGTCAATCGTTGTCAGCTTTACACCGCCAGCTACAGCAGACCTGGCATTCTTCAGCACTTTGTTTACGACCTTAAGATCATCCAGTGGATCCTTTCCGGTTTTCTGGACATCAAATGCGGTATGTACACAGATATAATCAACACCCATCGCATCGATTTCCTGAGCCCGTTCTGCGAGATTCGGTACCTCAATCATGTCAACCATAACCTTCTTCTGATGCTTTCTGGCACTGCGTACAACACCTTCAATTGTCGCGTTGTTGGATACACCCAGCACGGTGCAGATATCAGCACCAGCTTCAAAGCATTTATCCGCTTCATATTCGCCAGCATCCATGATCTTTACATCCGCCAGAACTTCCACTTCCGGGAATCGTTTTTTGAACTCTCTGACTGGCCGCATTCCCTCTTCAATCACAAATGGTGTTCCCACTTCTGCAATATCGATGGATCCGCGTGTTTCATCCAGCAAAGCAATACATTCTTCTAATGTCAGGGTATCTAAAGCCGCCTGCAGTTTCATTTGTCAAATCCTCCGTATATGGTTTCATTTTACGATAAGAATCCCTGTCATACTGACCAAATCCATCAGAAAAGACCAGTCAGGCTACTGGTCTTCCATCTGGATCCGTCGTGCATCGACAGATTCTTATGAATCTTCTTTTGTCAGTACTTTCTTCTGCCAGCTGTACTTTCCGCAGTTCGGGCATTTCATTTGATACACTCAACCATCAGTTGAGTCCTATAAATAAGCCGTTTTCGTAATTTCTCATCACAATGAGGCTGCCAGCTGGTGAATCAGCTGTTTGACTTCCTCCGGTGCGTCCGTATTGGAATTATGACCTGCACCCTTGATCCATTTCAGTGGAATACCAGTCTTCTTATGCCACGCTTTGTTATAGCGAATGCAGGAGCCGGCATGGTCTTTTTCCCCACAAATCAGAAGTGCAGGACAGTGAATCGCATAAGGAAGATCCGCCTCCATTGCCTCTGCCAGCATCCGGTAGCCATGTCCAGAGAGCTTCGCATATCGTTCCTGATCTCCGTCATACACCATCATGATGTCATGCATCAGGTTTCGGCCGTATTCTGTGGTGGAAACTCCATTGGCTCCGATTTTCAATAACGACTTCCAGGGGTAATACCGATAGACCGGGCCCATTCGCTTCAGAAGCCAGATCTCAATTCCTGTGACATATTCACGTTGCAACGGAGCCGAATCGATTGAAACAAAACCTTTCAGCATGTCCGGGAACAGCTCCGCAAACGTCTGCCCCACATAGCCTCCCATGGATTGGCCAATAATAACCGGATCCTGAAATCCTTCCTGAATCAGAATTTCTTTCAGCCACGTTGCTTTATCCTTCAGGTTAAAACGGAACTCAAAGGGCCAGGAAGCTGCATGTCCCGGCGCATCCCAGACCAGTATGGGATATTTCCCTTCAAAGTATTCGATCTGCTTTTCAAACAGCCGATGATCTGCAGTAAGTCCAGGTAAAAAGATCAGCTGCGGACAGGTCTGTTCCGCCTCTTTATTTACCCAGTAGTGGATGTCTCCGCAGGGAGTCTTATACAGCTTTTCTTTCATATCGATTCTCATCAGCGCTTTTTCTTTGGAGCTGGAAGCTCTTCATAAACAGAATCCAGCAGCTCTTTCAGAAACGCTTTGTCCTCCACTTCTTCTACCAGCAGCATTTCTTTCGCTCCTTCATAAGGCAATTCCATAGGTGCATGCGGCATCCGCTTCACTGCAGATTCTGTTGGTTTTATCAGAAACCGATTATCGTAGATTCCTCCAATCACCTTCCCACGATAATAAAGAATATATTCCCCCATCATGGGACGATATGAAATATCATCCAGTTCAGAGCACTGCCCAAGAATATAGTCCAGATAATCTTTGCCCGAAGCCATTACAAGTTCTCCTCCTACTTTATTCTGCACACCATGATATACTCTTCATCATTCTCTTTAATCGTTTCAAATCCGAGTTTTCTGTACATTTCCACAGCGTAATTGGCCTTCTGCACGGCAAGGGAAGCTTTCGCGTATCCCAATTGTTTGAGAAGTTCCAGCATTTTCCGCATCAGTTCCGTTCCATAACCTTTGCCACGGTATTCCTTATACAGAGCAATCGCAAAGGAAGGCGTCTTATCATCCACATGCCCGTAGTCATTCATAATCCGCGTCCAGACGGCACCGATTACCTGTCCGTTTTCCTCAGCAACAATACAACGGTCAGCTTTCCCGCTGCCAAAGTCTTCATAGTAAAGAGAAAGCTCCGGCTGCAGAATGATCGACCGGTCCGGAGGTTCCATCCCTTCCGGAATAAAGATTGCCTCATACAGGAAATCCTTCAGGAGGTCGTATTCAGTTGTCTTCATTTCCCGATACTTCATTGCATTTAATAATTAGTTTCACTAGATTTTCTTCCGGCATGCGTTCCGCAGATTTAACTAACTGCTTTATTACCAATCAATATCTTTTTTTCATCATACCAGTAGTCCAAAGAATACGACTCTCTGTTTTTTACAACCAGAATAAAAAAGCGCCTCCCTGATGATCAGACAGACTCTTCAGATAATGTTTTAAAATCGCAGCGACAGACAGCTTAATCCGCCGTCCAGTTTACGGAATTCCGATGTATCTACTGTTATGGTACGGTAACCCATTGTTTTTACCGCATTCAGTACTGCCGGATAGCCTTCCGGAACGATTACCGTATCATTCACCCAGATACAGTTTGCGGCATATGCCTCTTCTTCCGGAATCACGTACTTGTCATACGTTTTGAAGTCTTCCTTTTCAATGAATTCTCCGGATACCAGCATGTGATTGTTTTCCAGATAATTAACTCCTGTTTTCAGATGCAGAACTTCTTCCAGTTTTACTTCTGAACAGGTATATCCATAGCGTTCCAGTATTGCGGCAAACTGACGGATTCCTTCCTCATTGGTGCGTTCTGATCTTCCCACAAAGAAATGATCACCGCACATCATGACATCTCCGCCTTCAAGTGTACCCGGGGTCACAATATGTTCCATTCGTTCCTCCGGATAAAACGTTCGAACTGCTTCCTCAATTGACACCGTTTCCTTGGTTCGGGAAGGTGCTCCCGGATTCGTGATAATCGCACATTTCGCTGTCAAAACAGCTGGATCTTCAACAAAACAGGAATCCGGAAATGCCTCATCTGCCGGGAGAACCATCACCTGAACGCCGCATGCCTTTAACGCCTCAATATAGGCATCATGCTGTTTCAGTGCGAGCTCATAGTCTGGTTTGCCTGGATACAGCCCCGAAGTGATTCCTTCCACCATTGCCCTGCAGGGACGTCTGACGATTACGTTGCTGAATTTCTTCATTGCCTCAACAGCCTTTTCTTCCGTTTTTGTGATCTTCAACCGAACATGCATTAGCCGTTCCAAGTTCAATGAGTCCCGCATCTGCCGGATCCACAGACACTCTGCCGTCTTCAAATACAAATGCCGGAATTCCGACATCTCCGATTTCCTTACAGTGATCGAACACAGGACTTGTGTCACGAAGTCTTGTAAAAGCACTCATATTGCGGATGTTTTCTCCGATGTTGATGTACTCAAACTCATCTTCCCGTCCTGCAATCTGTTCATGAACATAATCGCAGTAAGGACAAGTCGGCATGCCATAGATCTTAATCATTTTCTGTTATTCCTCCATCTTCGCGGAATGATTCTTCCCGATCGTTTCCATTGTATATCGATACAACCAGATTTCGATTTCATATGACTTCAATGAAACAGAATCCTTTTCAATCATCATTTGATATACCAGGTTTCACCATTTGGCATAATGCAGATATCTCCTGGAAGAACTTCCATCAGATTTCCCTGAAGATCCCGTACAGCGGTCTCTTCCCAATATCTGTATTCGGTTCCTTCTCCTTCTTCCTGCCATCTGTTGAAATAGAGTTTATCTTCATCACGCAGGAAAAAGCTCTCATGCGGAGCCAGCTCAAACGAGCACGTTTCCGGCCAGAGGATTTCAAACTGATTATCATCCCCCTGTCGTGTAAGACATAACGGTTTTATGTGCAGCTGCAGATTATAACAATTCTTAACGATACCCAACGGCAGTTCCTGCACGACACTCACCTGACAGCTGCTGCAGTCAAAACAATAAATACGTATTACTTTTTCATTAAAGCTTACACTCAAAACATAAATACTGTTTTCCAGAAAAACAGGTGCAGCTAAATAGTCATCATCAATAGACGCAAGCGGCCAATGCACGGCTCCGTCCGGATAATGAATCAGACACAGCTCATTTCTCTTTACTGCATGTCCTTGTTGAAACAGTGTTTCCGCTTCAAAGAGATCCGTCGCTTCATGCGTGAGTCCGTAATACCATTCCGATGTACCGAATGGAACCGGATGAATTGTTGTAATTCCGCCTGTAATAATTGTTTTCATAACGTTCTCACACTCATTGTATACAGTGTTTATCATATCCGGATTCTTCCCTTATGTCTGCCTATCACATGGAATCAAAAAAAACTGCTGTACAAGAAATTCTAACGGTCAGGTCTTTCAAAAAACCGGCGCACAGAAATGTCCGAATCCGAGAAAAACTGTCATGGTAATTCTCTTCGCAAAGTATGCCATCGTACTTCTCAGCCAGCAGGCTCTCAGCACCTTTATGTCAATTACTTGCAACAGAGTATTTGGCCTTCGTCAACAATATGAAAGGCTGCTTACTTACTGCGAAATGCAGAAAAAAAACGTCCATAATCAACATGATAATCTATTGTCTAAAAGTCCACAGTGACGAGTTCTATTGCTATAGCCA
>JAFWJY010000177.1 GCA_017514525.1 Solobacterium sp.
TCAAACCCGCCGCCATTAATGCCGGCAAGCGCATTGTATTTTTCCATATACCAGTCCAGCTCCGGTCCCGGTGCCCCAGATGTATATCCCGGGTTAATGACAATTGATACATCGTCAGGATCAGGTACTACAATCATGAAACCCTCATAAGTCCCGGCATTTACATGTTCAATGTAAATGCCATCTTCTGTCGCTGCAGTTTCTTCGTTGCCCGTCTGTTCTGCCAGTGCCGTTCCATAGTTTCCATTTGTTTCACTGACTGCCGCAAACCGCTTCAGTGTTTCAGCTTTTAAGACGCGCTGCGCTACTTTGTATTCCAGAGAATCCTCTGACAGTTTCAAATATTCCTGTTTACTCCAGAATGGATGATCCCCCTCATATTTTGTTTTGATCGCCGCAACATAGTTCCATCCTGCGGCCAGTCCTGCCGCAAGTACGGTTAATAACAGAACCAGAATCGGACTGACCCCTCTTCGTTTTCGCTTTGCCATCACTATTCCCTTTCTTTATCGCGTCTATTGTATCGGACTTCACCCAAGCCCGCGAATGATTTCGATATATTCCTGTATCGTATGTTTCGCTTCTTCGCAGTTATCATACAGACTCCAGCAATGCATCAGCAACTCTCCTTTATGCACCGTCAAAGGAATGTCCGCTCTTCGATATGCCTCCTTCAGCTCGGGCAGGTATACATATGCATTTTCATTTGTGCCGTAATATACATCGGTGGCCGGGAGTCCATACAGGGAGCCAAACAGCGGATCTCTGAGATACTGATTTCCGGTTTCTTCCGCCTCAACCACCGATCCGCAGATGCCATCTTTCGCAAAGAATTCAATCGGAAGGCGTACATCATACCGGTCCAGCACCTTCATCTGTTTCAGCAGCGCTTCCGAAGCAGGAATTCGCAATATCGGTGAATTCAGAATCAGTCTTCCAGGCATCGGGATGCTGCGCTGTTCACGATGCCAGCCTAACGCATCGAGACATAGCAGACAGCTGGTTGAAAACGCCAGCACAGCAGTACGTTCTCTTGCGTAATGCGTAGTCAGATAGTATAGCGCTTCTTCCACAGAGGCAACCATTTCCTTCAGAGAATGATCCGGAAATAATGGCATCAGGAGGAAACAGACATCACATCCGGTCTTATCAACCAGTTTCCCTGCCAAACGGAAATCTTCCTTTTTCGGCGGATCCAGAAAAAGACTTCCGTAAAGGTACAGAACCGCCCCGCCGCTTGGCTTCTTCATAGAAGAAAGAATCAGCAGTTTTCCACTGGACAGACTTCTCTCTGCCAGTACATAGCGATCCATTAGGGAATCGTAGGGTATTGAAACAGCCTGATTTCTCCGGGTGCGCGCAAGAAAGAGCTTCCGATCCTCTCCAGTAACCGCAAGCCTAGTTTTTTCTTCTGCATCACGAACCATTCGCTCAAATATCAGATATCTTCCGGACGGCGTAACAAACCCCCTTGTTTCGTATTATAATTACATCATATTTGGCAACACTGGAGGTAGCTATGTTTCGCAGAATCATAATTTCTTTCATTTCATTCTTTCTGCTGGCCGGATGTGGGCAGGATACTGCAGCTGTTTCAAAAACGATTGAATCGGCCGATGATCTGAAGGCAATTCTCGCTTCGCACCTGAATCAGTCGAAGGAAGAATCCGCGAATGTTCTGATCAGTCTGCTGCATCTGGATCCTGAGTCTGTCGTAGATGCGAAAGCAGTCTTTGAAGAAGGAAATACCGGCAAGATGGCCATTGTCATTCTTTCGAAAGACAGTGATACAGCACTGGAAACCAGTGATCAGCTGAATTACTATCTCACAACATTAAAAAACTCAGCTGCCCAGTATAATCCGGAAGCGCTGGAACTGATTAATGACGGCTACATTTTTACAAAAGACAACGTATCTGTACTTGTGATCAGTGATGACATATCTTCTGTCAAAACAGATCTGGCAAATTACTTTGCAAACTAATCTGCACTATAAAAAGGACATCAGTCCTTTTTATGTTGTTTATCATTCATTCGCCTGCGTAAGCGCCATATCCCATGTAGGAAATATCCTCCATCGCAGTAATTTTGCCTTCCGCATCCACCGTCACTCTTACTAATCCCGGTTTGAATGTATTCAGATCATCTCCATCTGAATACAGACATATGATATTGGAATAAGCCCCATCGGTATAGGTTATACGCATGGTCTTCAGCGGTTCTCCATACCAGTTTTCATCCGTTTCAAATGTGTCCATTTCCTGCAGCAACACACTATTTCCATTCCGCATCCAGCAGTAGGCATAATACGTATCATTCTTACGTTTCAGAAGCTCATTCTCAGCCGAGGTCGGAAATGCAGTGAAATTATCACGGGTAAATACCCATCCCATATCGCCGGTCATTTTCGCATCTCCAAGCAGTTCATAATCCAGCACAGACTGTCCATTGCCCAGTTCTCTGAGAAACAGATAATCCTGTCCGGAAGAAGACCCTGTAAACCACTGCATATCGGAAGAATAAACGGAAAGATTCGTACCGAATTTTTCCTTATACGCTTCAGATGCTTCGGTTGCCTCAAACCGAAGCGCATCATCCGTTGTGGCAGTATTATCCGGATAAGAGCTGAATAACTGCACCGACGCGGTAATATAATCGTCATCCAGATTCGTCACTTTCACAGTACCCGAAGCCTCATCAAATTCCAATGTGACTGCCATATTTGTTTCAGGATCATTGGTTCTGAGAACCCAGTTCCCATTCAGGTACTTCATCGCTTCGTCCGGTTTAGCGATTGGATTGTCTGTTAATTCGACGGTCTCCGCAGTTGCCTGTGGGGGTTCGACCTCAGCTGTTTCAGATGGAGCAGATGGTTCAGGCCGCACAACATTCCCTTGGGAACAGCCGCTTAAAACCAGAAAAGAAGTAAGAATCAAAAGATATTTCTTCATTTCCGTAGACTCCTTATTAACCGTAATTATAGGTTGTCTTTATGGCAACTATCGTGGTCAATTCCGTAAAGCGCTTGCCAATTCTGTCAGCGGTCTCGCCTTCTGATTACAACAGATATTTCATCACCAAATGATTTGCCTATCTGTTTTCGAATTGCCTTTGGAACTCCTATGATATAGCAGACAGTTCCCTGCTTATCCTTCACTCCCATGTTAACGATACTGCCGTTATACTCCACACCGTCAAAGAGAGCCTTTACACTCAATCTGCCCTTCCCAAATACATCCCGGATATTAATTGGCACAATGATGTAAGCCGCATCCAGATCCGCATTCTTCTGGATCACCGCCTGGAATCTGTATTCCTGCATGGCATTCATTCTGTCCGGTTCTTCAGACTTTCGCATAACGCTTCAAATGCCTTCTGTTTGCCATAACCCGCAAAACGGAATACCTGCATGGTGCCTTTATCATTTTTCCAGTACAGGAAAAGCCACGGTCCGGAATCACCGGAGTCCAGATTTTCAACCCGCTTTGTCACGACCCCTTCTTCCAGACAGGAATAGAATTCCTGCCATTCCGCCTCTGTCAATGGGATTGTTCCTTTGACTGTCGCATCTGCTTCCGCCAACGGCCAGTGATTTCCTTCCCGTTTTTCGTGATAAAAGAAACCTTTTCCATTTTCAACATAAAACCGATATCTCTGATACTGCGGCGGATTCGTGGACGTGTCATAGGTATAGTAAAACTCCGTGATGTCTTCCGGTTTGATTGTGGTTCCTACAATCACTTCTTTCCTGCCAAACATATTTCCTCCGATCAATGAAATCACCAATACTGCCGCAATCAGGAAAAGAACTCCTGCCGTAAGAAGAACTTTCTGTTTTGTCTCTGCTGGCAACGCCATGTAAGGCCTCCTGTTTAATGATTATTCCGTGCTTCGCTGGTTTTACAATAACGAATCTGTTTTCCTGTGGCAACAGAAAAGCCGGAAATACCCGGCCCTTCTTTCCTAGATTGAGTGAATGTCTTCAATACTGCAGGCTTCCATCGCCTCTTTGGATCCGACAACACATACCGTTCCTTCCGCAAGACACTGCTTCATCGCTGCTGCGATTGCCTTGATATCTTCCGGTGATGCGTCAAGGATCTCATGACGCAGCTTCTGACGCACCTCATAAGTAATGCCGCTGAACCATCTTCCATCTGCACTGAGAATCTTTGCGGCAGGAGATACCAAAGGCTCTCCGGCTGCGATCGTACCGATAATGTAAGACGTAAGATCTGTACCGTTCTCTGCCAGTTCCGTCAGATAATCTGCAGCACCCTGATAAACCTGCAGAGACTTTTCAGGAGATGGATCCCGATAGCTCCAGCATGCGATATTTCCACTTGGGCTTGTCGCAAAGCCGGTGCCATAGGAGCCTCCTTTAACGCGTACTTCATTCCAGAGATACCCATAGGTAAGAATCTGAGATGCTACTCGCAATGCACCGCTGTAGCCGCAGTGATAGTTCTGAAGATTATTTCCAACTGCCGCATAGGAAATCTGCGCTGGAACCTGAATACCTTCATTCCCGCTCTCAAGCAGTGGATAATGCACTTTGCAGCGCTGTGCCTGGGAAGATGGAAGCGCCTGGATCAGCTCTTCCGCTGTCTTCAGGTTCTCTTCCCCGCTGACGCTGACAGTCATTCGGGAAGACGTAAAGATTTCTTCACAGTACATCTCACAGTTGTGAACAATCTCTTTCCACCGCTCTTCATAGTGTTCGCAAAGATCATTGATATAGCTTGCGGAAGTATAACCGTTAAAGCTTTCCTTCACCATGCTTTCGGCACTGGTATGGGCACCGATGCGCATAACGGATGCGCCGTGTCCGCTGTTGATGAACATCTGACGGAAGCGTTCCTTGGACTGCTGAAGAAGCGGCAGAATCGTATCCTTTTCAAATACCGTTTTCTTCATGATTTCCAGAATCAGCTCTTTTGCCTTTCCTGTATTCTGAGGAAGCACGGAGCACACAACACCAAGAATCGGGTAACAGGACTCGCGGTCTCGGGATACGGTATACGCATCCGGGAAGAAGCGCAGAGCACCAATATTGGCACGTATCTCTTCCTGCAGTTCCGGCAGCGTATGATCTTCTGTCCGCAAACGCATCAGAAGATCCGACAGCAGTGCGATCTCCGGAAGATGTTCCCGTGTTACGCCAGCCAGATTGAAATACAGGTTCATGTATACAACACCAGTAGCACTCTTTGGATGAAGCAGAACCGGCACGGAATGCAGTTCCCGCTCTTCCGGTTCACTCCGTTTTGGCTCCCGTTCTACATCTGTCAGTTTCAGCTGCGGCAGGGTTGCCTTCTGTTCCGGTGTATCTTCGGTAACCTGCCATTCATCCAGAATTCGATTGCGTTCAATCAGCTCTGTAATCGATTCGCCCCAGGATGCTTTTGCGGCTTCCAGACGCTTGTTTTCTGCAGTCTGACGTCTCTCAGTCAGTCCGCCATCCGGTACTGCTGTAATAACAGATAAAGAGTCTTCTTCCAGCAGTCCTTCTTTCAGCAGTGTTTCAAAGTAATCAGTATCTGCTTTCTGCCGCAGTTCTTCATACAGATGTCCGATGGATAAGAATGTAGCGGGGTCGCCTCCATAGTTCCAGGACTGATATGTTGTCGCAGCCAGCATGACACCGGCAGGTTCTTTCCGTTCCCGATAAAAGAACTCCATCTGGTTCAGTATTGCCTTCAGTTCCTGTTTGCGCAGACCGTCTGTCACAAGTTTTGTGATCGTTTCCCGTACACAGGTCCGGATTGCCTCTTTCTTTTCCTTATCGGTATTGCGAATCACCAGCAGCAGGAATGGCTGCAGCAGTTCATCCAGGACTTCCAGTTCTACGTCCTGGCCAAGTTTATGATCAAGAATTGCTTTCTTCAGCGGTGCTTCATTGGATCCGGTCAAGGCCGTTGACAGCACACGCCACGCAAGCTGTTTTTCCACATCATCAAACTTGCACAGGATTTTTCCAAATGCGATTTCCGTTTTTTCTTTTGGATCCTCGTCACTGCCGATCTCATACGGAACTTCGCTTTCCACAGCTGGAATAGCTTCCTGCAGATTGATCGGGAATTCCATATTTTCATTCTCATAATCCGCAAAGAACGAATCAATCTTTGTCAGTGCCGCATCAATATCGAGATCACCATCCAGAACGATTCGGGAATTGGATGGATGATAATACTTTGAATGCGCCGCAAGGAACTGTTCATAAGTCAGGTCTGTGATCTTCTCCGGATCGCCGCCCGACACAAACCGGTAACAGTTATCCGGAAACAGAACCCGCTGCGTTTCATTCAGCAGCACTTCATCTACCGAAGAGAATGCGCCCTTCATTTCATTCAGAACAACACCCTTATATACCGGCATATCTTCTTTCGAGCGAATTTCATAATGCCATCCTTCCTGATAGAAGATATTCGGGTTGGTGTAGATCGCCGGATGCAGAACCGCATCCAGATAGACATCCATCAGGTTCAGAAAATCCTGTGGGTTTCTGCTCGATACCGGATAGATTGTCTTATCCGGGTAGGTCATCGCATTTAAAAATGTCTGCATGGAGCTCTTCAGAAGATCTACAAATGGTTCCCGAACCGGATATTTTCTGGACCCGTTCAAAACAGAATGTTCACAGATATGGAACACGCCGCTGTCATCTTCCGGTATGGTTTTAAAGCCGATGCAGAAGGTTTTGTTTTCATCCTCGCGCTTTAACCAGATCAGTTCTGCCCCTGTTCTGTCATGCGTCATTTCATACATGATTCCGCTGATATCCGCGATTTCACGAATGCGGTTCACCGTAAATCCGTGAAGCCTGTCATTTACTTTTATAGTCATGTTTTTCTCCATCGCTAACAGTGTAACACAGGTTTCGGTATACCCTAAGAATTCACGCCTCCTGCGTCAGAAAACGGATTTCAAATTGATTATCCAGCTCTGGATCTTCCATTTTCAGATCCATGCGGATGCGATTTGTATCACTGCCAGTAATCTCTGCCCGCTGTACGTCAATTCCGCAGCTGCGCAGATAACGCTCCAGCAACCCTGGCTCCTGCTTCATTACAGTCACAAATGTGCTGGGATTTACTTCTCCGATTTTGTAGATCTCATCCAGAATATAGCGATGGATCTGCTGTTCTGTTTCTTTCATATGCACCTCCATCTACCTATTAGTCACCATTTAAAAAATCCCCTTGGAATTCTTCCAAAGGGATGCATAGTTTGTATTCTGCATATGAGGCAGACATTAATCGTTTACCAATTCCTGATTCCGACCAGAATAAAACACGCGAAGGACAGTTACGTTCTTCTTTGTATCATCAACGGTGTAATACACATTGTATTTGCGTACCGGCATTTTATGAACATCCCGTTTCACGTAAATGCCTTCCTCATACTTCTGATACCGACGAGGATTCTGTTTTAGTGACGCAATCGCCCGATACAATGCTTCAAAAAGAGATGCGGCATACTGTTCATATCCAAATTCACTCCGGATATATGTGACGATGGAGCGGATATCCGCTTTTGCGCTGGGTTCTACAACCACACTGTAGATCATAGCTTCAGTTCATCTCGAAGTTCTGAAAATGCCTGTTCCATCGACTGCCCTTTGCCATCAAGATATTCCTGATAGCCTTTATCCAGTTCCCGATTCAGATCTTCCGTACTAATTTTGTTTTCATCCACAATAGCGGATGGAAGTATCAGACTGAATGGAATACCTTTATTCAGAATAATCTGCCGATAAAACATTGTGATTGCACTGCTTTCGGTGATCCCAAGCTCTGTAAGAATCGTATTAACCTGCCGTTTGAGTTCGGGATCCACCCGAACATTAATATTTGCCGTTCTGATTGCCATATACATAGCTCCTCACCTCCATTTTAATGTATATGTGTTGACATTTGCAGCACATTATTCACATGGTTTATTCCAAGTGTCCCGCTCATCGTTCTCATACGCACCTCTATCTATCTATTAGTCACCAATTAAAAAATCCCCTCACTATTTCTGTCCCACTGCTACAATAATGTTCGAATACTGAGGAACGACCATGATTGAACTTGAATTACGCCTGCCAATACCGGACCAAAGCGATCCGGTTGAAGCCGCAATTAAAAAATATAAGTTGAATCCATCGATGATTCATACCGCCCGGATTACCCATCGGTCACTGGATGCACGAGCTGGACGGGAAGCGATGTATCTGTATCAGATTCGTTTTGAAACAGACCAGGAAGCTGACCTGCTTCATCGCCTAAAACAAAAAGCACGACTTGTTCAGCCGTTTCATTACACCCTGCCTGCTAAGGGAAGCGCTGTATTATCAGCGCGTCCAATTGTTGTTGGATTTGGCCCGTGCGGTATGGCTGCCGGTCTTTTGTTGGCCAGAGCAGGCTACCGTCCGCTCATTCTGGAACAGGGGCCTTCGATCGAAGAACGAAAAGAAGCGGTTCAGGACTACTGGAAGACCGGTGTTCTGGATAAACGAAAAAATGTTCAGTTTGGAGAAGGCGGCGCCGGCGCATTTTCTGATGGGAAACTGACAACCCGAATCAAAGATCCGCGTGTCGCACTGGTATTGGAAGAGCTGATCAAAGCAGGCGCAGATCCTTCTATTGCCTGGCTGAATCATCCTCATATCGGAACCGATGCGTTCTGTGAAATCAATATACGAATCCGCAAGGAAATTGAATCGCTTGGCGGCGAGATCCGCTTTCTGACGAAATTAACCGATCTTGTGATTCAAAACGGAAAAGTAGTCGCAGTCAAAACAGAACCGGGAGAAGAAATTCCCTGTGAAGCAGTATTGCTGGGACTTGGAAACAGTGCCAGAGATACATTTGTGATGCTGAATGAAAAACAGGTGGAATTAATGTCCAAACCATTTGCGGTAGGTTTACGCTGTGAGCACCTGCAGTCCTTTATCGACGCCAGACAATATCGCAATATCAGGGATTATTCATCCCTTCCACCAGCGGAGTATCATCTCTCCCACACATCAAGCCTGAAGAAAGGTGTCTACAGTTTCTGCATGTGTCCCGGCGGTTATGTCATCGCAGCCGCAAGCTCTCCAGACACCGTTGTAACAAACGGCATGTCCTACAGCAGGCGTGACGGCATGAATGCCAACTCCGCTCTTGTTGTGCAGGTAGACAGCTCTGATTTTGGAAGTGATCTGTTTGACGGCATGCATTATCAGGAACAGCTGGAACA
>JAFWJY010000178.1 GCA_017514525.1 Solobacterium sp.
AAGCGCTCCGTCTGGTACTTCTTCGCGTTCAGCGCGCCCACGGCGGAGGTTGGGTCGAAGAAGATCTCCTTGCCATCGATCACGGCCACGGTCCAGGCGTGGTAGTTCTTGTCGGCATAGCCGATCATCAGCTTGGCCGGGATGCCCTGCACGCGCAGCATGCACACCGTCACGGCGGACAGATCCTGGCAGATGCCGCTCTTCTTGGCGAAGCAGGAATCCACCTCGGGCAGCGCGCCGGCGGGGATGGTCTTGGCGCGCACGAAGTCATAGGAGAACTCGCTGGAGATGAATTCTTCCTGGGCGGCGGAGCTGATCGGGAACAGAATCTCATCTACGATGATCTGATTTCCCGAAAAGAAGCGGTTCTGGAAGCGATGGATGCCGGTACCACATTTCTTCTGATCTGCGGAGGCTATCAGATGTTCGGCCAGTACTACCGTGATCAGACTGGCAAAACGGTCAATGGACTGTCGATTTTTGATTACTATACGATTGCCAGTGACCGGGATCATCGCTGCATTGGCAATATCGCGATTGAAATCAGGATGGATGGGGAACACTTCCGGGCAATCGGCTTTGAAAACCATGGCGGTCAGACGATGAATGTGACTACTCCGTTTGGCAGTGTCCTGACAGGCCATGGCAACCAGTATCGCTCGCAGGCGGAAGGCTTCCTGAATGATCAGGTTGTCGCAACGTACATGCATGGACCGCTGCTGCCGAAAAACCCGATGATTGCAGATCTGGTATTGAAGCGCGGACTGAAACGGAATTATGGCGAAGTGGCACTGGAACCGCTGGATGATACACTTGAACGGCGGGCAAGGGAAGTCATGTTTCAGCGCTATGCGATTTCACCGGATATCCCACTGGAATCCACTGAACAACCATAAAAAAAGAAGGTGTATCTTTGCAGGAATCATCACTGCTGCGGGGGAACACCTTCTTTTTTGTTTACTTCAGCTGGGCAAGGACTTCGTTCAGGTCAACGTTCTCGGACGGTTTGAAATGAATCTCCAATGCGTCCGCTTCACCATAGCGCGGAATGACATGAACGTGCAGATGATTAACGGTCTGACCGGCTGCCTCTCCGCAGTTATTGAGCAGATTGATGCCGGCACAGCCGGTTTTTTCTGCCAGCAGCGCCGCAACTTTTTTCGCCGCCATCGTTACCTGCTGGACGGTTTCCTCATCCGCTTCCAAGATGTTGGCGCAGTGTTTCTTTGGCATGACGATGGTGTGACCGCGTGTGACCTGGGAGATATCCAGGATCGCAAGCGTATGGTCATCTTCATAGACAACCGAAGACGGAATTTTATGATCGATGATATCGCAGAAAATACACATGGTGATTACCTCCGAGGTCATTATACCGCGAATCATAAAACACCGTCTTATGGAAAACGGTGTTATCTGGTTATTGAGCAGCTTCTGTGGCAGCCGGTGTTTCTGTTTCAGCAGCTTCAGTCGCCGCAGGCGTTGGAGCCTCAGTAGCGGCTGGAGTTGGAAGCGGAACCGGTGCGTTATCCTGAATCAGAAATTCCGGATGGAGTTCTTTCAGACTGTTGTAAACATTGATGTCATAGATATGGAAGTTATATTTGCGCAGGAAGGAATCGGTTGCGGCACTGGTTACAGCGGTAATGCCTGCCAGTGCTGTGATTGCTTCATCCTTGAAATCTGCCAGTGTCTTGGACACGATGTTGACAAGATAGAAGGTAGCGCCGTCAGTGCTTGGTACTTCTACCCAGCCATCATCGACCGTACCGCTGCGGATGACGGACATCACTGCGGAATCATACGTCATGGATGTGTTGGTTACGACTTCTTCCGTTCCGGCACTGTTGGAGTTGTTCTGAGAAGCGGCTTCACCCGGTGTAACAGAACCATCTTTCAGTGCGGTCAATGCCTTCTTTGCGTCATCCTCTGATGTAAAGGAGAGCACGATAACCTGAATCGGATCATACGTTGCGACAAGCTCATCGAAGTGCGCATCGATGTAAGTCTTCGGCAGAGCTTCCGAACGCTGGGAAGGGAGGACGACTTTTTCGAGGTATTCCTCTTCCGTCATTCCGCTTTCGGTGAGATATTGACTGAACTGGGAGCCGTACATCATCTTGTAGAAATCAACCATCTGCTTGGCTTCATCCCGCATGGCATCAGTTATTTCAACTTCCTGCTCACTGATGTAGGACATGGTATCGTTGTAGACTTCCTGACCGCCCATGGAATTCAGCATCATGGAATAGACATCTGCTTTTGTAAAGGTCTGCGTACCGACTGTCATAACCGTTTCATTTCCGTTGGACAGCTTCGCACTGGCATCTGAACAGCCCGCCAGAAGGGCAAGCGCACATGCGCTTACGAGTACTTTCTTCATCTGCATACGTTACTCCTCAATGCCAAGATATTCTTTCAGCTTGGCTTCATCATCACTGTTGGCGAAGGTAACGCCTAATGTCTGTGCTTTTTCATACAGGGCTTTGTTTGCCAGCGTTGTGTCATAATCTCCCAGCAGCGAAGTATACACTTCCGCTGCGGTGATTTCGGTATCTTCCGGAATTGCATTCTGTTCGCGATACAGCGCCAGCAGCTTCTCCGGCGTGGAGGCGTTGTTCTGAACGCGGAAATAACCGAAGTTGCTGGAATAGATCCAGTCAGAGATTTCGCCTTCTTCGAGGGCTAGGGCACCATTCAGGAAATCCGTATCAAGCGTTGTTGTATTAGCATCAACGGTGCCAAGTACACCGCCGTTTTCTGATGTGCTTGAGTCTTCAGAGAATTCCTTTGCGACTTCTTCGAATGTCTTGCCTTCCGCAAATGCCGCATCAACCGCATCCATACGTGCTTTCTCATCTGCTGTCGGGGTTCCTTCACCGGAATCACCGTTTTCAAACTTGATCAGCAGGTAGGAGATATTGCGGATCTTCAGTTCATCGAAATGTGCTTCTGCATATTCCGCTGTGATCTGATTCTGCTTGAAATAATCAATGAGATAAGTTTCAAGGTCTTCATAGCCTTTATAGCCTAACGCCTTCAGCTGTGAGTCGAGCATATCCCGGTAATTGGACGGATAGCTGGACTGATAATTCGAGACAACTGAACTTGCCTGGGATGCGGCATTCTGACGCATCTCATCGGTTGTCTCGATGCTCTGCTCACTGACTGCCTTGACAAAGGACTGATAGAGTACCGATGTTCCTGCATTCTCGAACATGGCGTCATAGAATGCCGATGCGGTGACGTCCTTGTCACCGACCGTATACACTACATCTTCTCCATTACTGGTTTTCCCTTTGAGCTTGCCCTTGTTGGTATCGTAGATGTAGTAAATCGATACCGCCGCAAAAATAACGACAAGCAGGCTGATAAACCAGTTCTTTTTGATAAAACTGCTCATACTTCCTCCTTGAAAAACGCTTTTCTATTATAGGACCCGTTCCCGGTCTTTGCAATTTATGAAAGGGCATTCTGTCTGAATTTTATCTGAACATTTTCAAAAGCGTCTGCGCATGCTTGAAACGAGACGGACGGATAACTCCGTGCTATAATCCGATAGGAATAAAAGGAACGACAGCTATGAAAACACTCGAAATCAGAAATCTCCACGTTGATGTGGAAGGAAAAAACATATTGAAGGGAGTGGACCTCACGGTTAAGGAAGGTGAAGTTCATGCCCTGATGGGACCCAACGGCAACGGTAAATCCACACTGCTCGCGGCGATTATGGGACACCCGAAATATACCGTTACAGAAGGTACGATTACCTATGATGGGAAGAATGTGCTGGAGATGACGGTTGATGAACGCAGTAAGGCAGGCCTGTTTCTGGCGATGCAGTACCCGCAGGAGATACCAGGCGTTACCAACAGTGACTTTCTGCGTGCCGCAATGAATGTCAGACGGGAAAGCCCCGTACCTTTATTTACGTTTATTAAATCCATGGAAAAAACGATCAAAGACCTGGAGATGAAGGAAGATCTGGCGCATCGTTTTTTGAATGAAGGCTTCTCCGGCGGTGAGAAAAAGCGGAATGAGATCGTACAGATGGAACTGTTGAAACCGGATGTCGCAATGCTTGATGAACTGGACTCCGGCCTTGACGTTGATGCGCTTCACGTAGTTGCCCGTGCCATTAACAACATGCGCAAGGAATACCCGCTCAGCCTCATTGTGGTATCTCATTATGAACGGTTCTATGAACTGATCGAACCGCAGTTCGTGCATGTTCTGGTGGATGGAAAAATTGCTGTGGAAGGGGATGCCTCTCTGGCCAAACGAATTGATGAAGAAGGCTACGACTGGATTTATAAGGACTATAACATTCAGCCTGCCAGTGTCGCAGCACCGGTGAAACGCAGTGTTACGCTTGGCAGCTGTGCGATCAGCGAGAAAGCGAAGGCCGCAAAATGAGAGATATCCATGTAAATGAGGATATTCTGCTCGAAGAAGGATTTGCGGAATTTGTCATCGACAGCCAGCGGGATCTTGATCTTTCCATCCGCTGTCTGAATCACAGTCAGGCACTGTTTCGCATCCGCAATGCCAAGTCACTCCGCATCCGCGGGTTTGCGGATGATGGCGTGGAATCCACGGTTTTGTTCTGGAATGAGTGCGAAGCGCCGTTAACCTGTGATGAGACGTATGAAGTCAATGAACATACCCATCTGGTAATTGCCTATGGCGAGTGTTCCGGCAGTAAAACGGACCGCAGTACCTATATGGCTCTGCGGAAACCATATGCCCATGGGGAGCTGGTTTCTGCGTCCCTGGTCAATGCACCGATGGATTACCGGATGAATGTGGTGAACTTTGCGCCGCATACGCTTGGTGAAATCCGCAACTTCGCAGTTGTATTGAAACAGGGAAAACTGATGATCGATGCGATTGGCAAGATCGTTAAAGGAGCGATCCGCTCCAGGAGCCATCAGACCAGCCGTGCCCTCAGCTTTGAAGAAGGGCAGCGCTCGACGATCCTTCCGGAACTGCTGATTGATGAGAATGATGTTGAGGCAAGTCACGCCATGTCGATCGGACGGGTGGATGATGAGCAGCTCTACTATATGATGAGCCGCGGCTTATCCCTTTCTCAGTGCACAGCACTGCTATCGGCAGGCTATCTCATGCCGGTGGCAGATGTGATTGATAACGAAGAGGTGCGCAACGCATTGCGCAATGAGCTGGAAAGGAAGCTGAGTGCACTATGATTGATGTACAGGCTGTCCGTAACGACTTTCCTATGTTCAAAGCACACCCGGAGCTCGTCTATTTTGACAATGGTGCTACAACTTTTAAACCCCAGTGCGTGATTGATGCGGTTACCTCGTATTACACGGAACATACCTCAAACGTACACCGTGGCGACTATGCGATCGCTGCGGAGAATGACCGGCTTTATGATGGCGCCAGATCCTCTTTTGCGAGACTTCTGAACTGTCAGCCGAAGGAAATTGCCTTTACCCATAATGCCAGCGCATCCATGAACCAGATTGCCTACGGGCTTTCAAGAAGTGTTCTGAAAAAAGGGGATGTCATTGTAACAACTGAAGCGGAACATGCCAGTGATTTATTGCCGTGGTTTCGTCTGCAGGAAGACCTTGGCGTAGAGATCCGCTATCTGCCGCTCGACAGCCAGGCAAACCTTGACCTTACTAAAGCAGAGGCGTGTTTTGACGAGAAGGTAAAGGTCGTTGCGGTTGCGATGGTAACCAATGTACTGGGCAGTATTCTTCCGATCAAGGAACTTGGAAAGCTTGCCCACAAGTACGGAGCAGTGTTTGTTGTGGATGGGGCACAGGCGGTACCGCATATGCCGGTTGATGTACAGGAGCTGGATATTGATTTTCTGTCCTGTTCTGCCCATAAGATGTGCGGTCCCAACGGCGTAGGCATTCTCTACGGCAAATATGAACTGCTGGAACAGCTGGAACCGATATTCATGGGCGGCGATATGAATGCCCGCTTTCAGAAGGCAGGCACCTATGAACTGAAACACGCCCCAACGAAGTTTGAAGCCGGCACACCGAATATTGAAGGCGTGCTCGGGGCGGCAGCTGCCTGTGATGATATTCAGGCAATTGGTCTTGAGGCGATTCATGCCTATGAGAAAGAGCTGCGCAGCTATGCGCTGGAACGGCTTTCCGCATTGGAAAACCTCGTAATCTACAACCCGGACAATGCGTATGGTCCGATTGCGTTTAACGCGAAAGGTGTATTCTCACAGGATGCGGCCGGCTATCTCGCATCCAGAAATATCGCGGTGCGTTCTGGCAACCACTGTGCCAAGATCCTGCATGAGATCCTTGGGACAGACAGTACGATTCGGGCATCGTTTTATTTCTACAACACAAAGGAAGAAGTCGATCGTTTTGTGGAAGCCGCAAATGACATCAGTCTTGAAAATGCGATCGGCATCTTCTTCTAGGAGGCAATTATGAGTGATTTTGAATCTATGCTGGATGATCCGCAGATCCTGCGGGAACTGATCATGGATCATTACAAATATCCCCATAACCATTCCCTGACCGATGATATGAAATACCGTAAGGTTCATATGGCCAGTGACAGCTGTATTGACGATATTACGGTACAGTCGGAAATCGAAGACGGCGTAATCAAAGATATCCGCTTTGATGGCGTTGCCTGCACGATTTCAACTGCCAGCACTTCCATCATGAGTGATTTGTTAAAAGGCAAGACCATTGAAGAAGCCAAGGCAATCGTTTCTCAGTATATGAATATGGTGGATGGCAAAGACTATGACGCAGATCTGCTGGAAGAAGCAGTCGCCATGAAGAATGTGTACAAGCAGGCAAACCGGATCAAATGTGCAACGATCGGCTGGAAGGCAATTCAGCAGATGATCGAAGAAAGCGAGGCCGAACATGAGTGAAAACAACAATGAAGTACTCGCATCCCAGGATGATTATCAGTATGGCTTTATCGATAAGGACATCAGTATTTTCGATACCGGCAAAGGCCTGAATGAAGAAGTTGTCCGCACGATCAGTAAGATCAAGAACGAACCGGAATGGATGACGGAATTCCGGGTCAAGGCATTTCATCAGTTTGAGGCAATGCCGATGCCGGAATGGGGACCGGATCTCTCTGAAATCGACTTCCAGGATTTTACCTATTACAAACGTGTATCCCAGGAAGCAGAACGCAGCTGGGAAGATGTACCGGAAGAAGTCAAGAATACCTTTGAAAAGCTTGGAATTCCGGAAGCGGAACGCAAATACCTGGCTGGTGTTACAACACAGTATGAATCAGAAGCGGTCTATCACAACATGCTGGATGAAGTACAGTCCAAGGGTGTCATCTTCCTGGATATTGACAGCGGATTAAGAGAATACCCGGAAATCTTCAAAAAGTATTTTGCGACGATCGTCCCGATTTCCGACAACAAGCTTGCGGCGTTGAACTCTGCAGTTTGGTCGGGAGGAAGCTTTATCTATGTTCCGCCAGGTGTCAGGCTGGAAAAACCGCTGCAGTCTTATTTCCGCATCAACTCGGAATCCATGGGGCAGTTTGAACGTTCCATCATCATCGTGGATGATGGGGCAGAGTGTTCCTATGTAGAAGGATGTACAGCTCCGCAGTACTCCAAAGACTCCATGCATGCGGCTGTCGTTGAAGTATTTGTCGGCAAGGGCGCAAAATGCCGGTATTCCAGTGTTCAGAACTGGAGCGGCAATATTCTCAACCTTGTCACAAAACGTGCCAGAGTTGAAGAACACGGCACGATGGAATGGGTCGATGGAAATATCGGCTCCCGCATCTCCATGAAATATCCAGCCTGCATTCTGGCAGGGGAATATGCCCATGGCATGTGTATTTCGATTGCGGTAGGTTCCAGAAATCAGTTTCAGGACACCGGTGCCAAAATGATTCATCTGGCTCCGCATACCAGCAGCACCATTGTCTCAAAATCGGTATCCCGCAATGGCGGTGTCACCAACTTCCGTGACTGGATCCGCTTTACCCCCAAGGCAGACTGGTCCCGCTCCAAGATTGAATGCGATACCTTGATTCTGGATGATCGTTCCCGCTCGGATACGATTCCATTAAATATCAATGAAAACAACACTTCGGTAATCGAGCATGAAGCCAAGGTATCCAAGATTTCAGAGGAAGAACTGTTCTATCTGATGAGCAGAGGACTCAGCGAATCACAGGCAACAGAAATGATTGTCATGGGATTCCTGGAGCCATTCACAAGAGAACTTCCGATGGAATATGCGGTCGAACTCAACCAGCTGCTGAAGCTCGATATGAGTGGGTCTATCGGCTGATGGAAAAGCAGAGAGCACGCCGGATCGGCCTGTCTGCCAGAGCAGCTATAACAAATGAACAACGTGCCGCCTATGATGCGGCACTTCTTGTTCGTATGAAAGCAATTGCCCAAAACGCATCCCTGATCGGCTGTTATGTGTCGATGAAGGATGAAGCGGATACGCATGCCTTTTTAAACTGGTGTTTTCAAACTTGCAGAAGCATCGCTGTTCCAAAGGTGGAAGGCAAAACCCTTGGCTTTTATCAGATTTCTTCTATGGATGAACTTGCGCCAGGGGTGTTTGGCGTACTTGAACCGCTAAGCAGTCACCGTACAGACCCTGCCAAAATCGATCTGATGTTCATTCCATTATCTTCCTTCGACCATCATCTTAACCGTACCGGTTATGGAAAGGGTTACTATGATTCCGTTTTGACGGAGTCCATGCACAAAGTGGGAATTGCTTATCCGGAACAGCAGGTGGAAGAGATTGACGCAGATCCCTGGGACATACCGCTGGATGAAATCATTCTTCCCGATTCCCAATTGAAAAGGTGTATAATCTAGAAGCACGGAGACTTAGCTCAGCTGGGAGAGCGCACCCTTCACAGGGGTGATGTCGCAGGTTCGAGCCCTGTAGTCTCCACTCAGGAATGACGCTGATCAATGGATCGGCGTTTTTTCTTCGCCATTAAAAAATTAACGGGACAGTTACCTTTGGGTTGTCAGCGGTATTCTATGATTTATCACGTATGGCTTTCTATGAATCGGAATGACAAAAATCTTTTTGAAACTTTTGTATGTATCGGAAAAGTTCACTATGATAAAAGACAGCAGGTGAACGAATGAAAAAATCTCTGTTTCAGATGATCAAATTTGCGCTGGTATCCGGTCTTGTGACGATCATTCAGCTGGTGCTGGTCAATGTATTCTTCTTTCTGATGAAAGACTGGCATGCGACACTTCCGCCGTTTCTGGCTTCCATTTTTTCGGAGGAAGCAGTTGGGGCGGGCAATTCAGAATGGGGTTATATCCTGCCATTCTTTTTATCCAATCTGATTGCCAATGCCTACGGATTCTTCCAGAATCGCAAAACTACGTTTCACAGTAACGCGCCAAAGCGCAATGTGATTCTGTTTCTGCTGATTGTTTCAGTGCTGATTGCCATTTCAACCTGGGTACAGGGACGCATCGTTTATTTGTTAAGCAAACAGGTACCGTCTCTTAAGGCGCTGGCCCCGACCATAGCCGCATTTGCGGCAGGCCTGCTGCAGTTTGTGATTCTGTTCCCGTTGGAAAAATATGTGTTGTTGAAGGAGGGCTGACGATATGCCGACTGTAAGTGTAATCGTACCGGTCTATAATGCGGAAAACGCCTTGTCACGCTGTGTTTCAAGCATTTTGGATCAGGAATATAAAGATCTGGAGCTGATCCTGCTGGATGATGGTTCAACCGATCAGTCCCCGGCGATTTGTGATGAC
>JAFWJY010000179.1 GCA_017514525.1 Solobacterium sp.
GAAGGACTGATGACGTCCCAGTTTCCGGCAGAGTACCTCGAAGAGCGCGGTCTCATCAAAATGGACTTTCTTTCCCTGCGGAATCTGACCATGATCGATGCCATGGTAAAGCGCATACAGGAAACAGAACCGGAGTTCAATATCCTGAAGATACCGGAAACGGATCTTGCGACATTTGGCGTGTTCTGCCGGGGCGATACCAATGGCATCTTCCAGTTTGAATCCGAAGGGATGAAACTGCTTCTGAAACAGATCCGTCCGGATTGTTTTGAAGATATCGTTGCGGCAATGGCATTATTCCGCCCGGCAAGCTCGGACAGTATTCCGATGTACTTGAAAAACAAACAGAATCCGGAATCAATTGTTTATCCCTCCAAGGAACTTGAACCGATTCTGAAAGAGACCTATGGCATTCTGATTTACCAGGAACAGACGATGCGTCTTTCCCAGATCGCAGCTGGGTTTACGCCCGGTCAGGCAGATCAGCTGCGCAAAGCGATGTCCAAGAAAAAGGAAGACGAACTTCTGAACATGAAGGAAACCTTTGTCAAAGGCTGCATGAAAAACGGGTATGAGAACGAAAAAGCGGAAGAACTGTTTGATCTGGTGCTGCGGTTTGGCGGCTATGGCTTCAATAAATCCCATGCGGTAGCCTATGGCATGATTGCCTGGCAGACCGCGTATCTCAAAGCACATTATCCACTCATCTTCTATGCCAGCCTGATAGATTCTCTGCTTGGTGACAGCAGCCGTACTGGTCAGTATGTGGATGAATGCAGAAGGCGTTCGATCAAAGTATTTGGCCCGGATGTCAGTAAATCCAAAGCGAACGCCAGTGAAGAAAACGGAGGCATCCGTCTCCCTCTATCTGCCGTCAAATCAGTCGGTGAACATGCGGCCGCTTCGATTCTGCAGGTGCGTCATGAAAAACCGTTTGAGGACTTCTTTGACTTTGTCGCACGCGTCACTGCCGTACGCATTTCCAAAGCCAATATTGAATCACTGATCGATGCCGGAGCACTGGATTGTTTTATGGAAAACCGGGCAACGATGAAACATGGCCTGGAAGAGGCAATCCGCTATGGGGAGCTGGTACGGATCGAAGAAAACGGACAGACCGTACTGGATATGTCGCTTGTTTCCAAGCCGGTGCTCGTAAAGATGGCAGACTCCAAAGAAGCGATGCGGGAAAAGGAAATGGAAACCCTTGGTTTTACGCTGGGGGCCCATCCGATTGCGGAAGTACGTGCCAGAGCGGGCATACATACGCCATCGCTTGTTTCTCTGGTTGGAACAGTTGGGACTATTTCGTCCTTTGCCTATGTCGCATCACTTCGTTACCATACGACCAAGCGGGGTGAACGCATGGCGTTTCTCAAGCTGAATGATGAAACGGCAGATCTGGATGTGATGGTCATGCCGCGGCAGTTGAACCAGTATGGAGATGTACTGCGCAAAGGAATCTACATCCTGTTTGATGGTAGAATGGGAGAGGATGGACGCTGCATCGTGAATAACCTGCGCGTTGTGTCCGCAACAGGAGGATAACGGTTATGGCAAAACTTCTGATCGTTGATGATGAAAAAAATATCCGGGAAGTTGTCCGAGAATATGCAATCCTGAACGGCTATGAAGCAGATGAGGCAGAGGATGGCCTGCAGGCAATTGAACTGTGCCGGCAGAATGACTATGACTGCGTCATTCTCGATATCATGATGCCAAAGCTGGATGGTTTTTCCGCCTGCAAGCAGATTCGCGCGATCAAGTCGGTGCCGGTGATCATGTTATCGGCACGGCAGGAGGAATATGACAAACTGTTCGGGTTTGAACTCGGCGTCGACGACTATGTCGTCAAACCGTTTTCCCCGAAAGAATTAATGGCGAGAGTCAAAGTGGTACTAGATCGTTCAAGACGTACGGACAACTCCGTCATGACTTTTGGTGGATTGAAAATCGATGCGGCTGGACGCAGCGTGACGGTAGATGGCGAAAAGGTAAACCTGACGCCAAAGGAAATCGATTTGCTGCTGTACCTTGCGGAACACCGCAATACCGCGCTATCCCGTACCAAATTGCTGGAGGAAGTCTGGAACTATGACTACTTCGGCGATGATCGTACGGTAGATACGCATATCAAGATGCTGCGGCATAATCTTGGACCATACCGGGATTACATTGTCACAGTACGTGGAATGGGGTATAAGTTTGAAGCTTGACCGACATGGCATACGGTTCTCATTCTGGCTTGTCTTCGTAGCGTTTGCGATTGTGGTGGTATTTCTGCTAGGCGTGCTGCAGTTTTCACTGATCAAGCCATACTATCGCAATAATAAGATCGCTACGGTTAAGGAAATCGGTGATGAGATCCAGCAGTATGTCATCAATCAGAATGGAAACAGCGCGGCATTGAACCGTGCCTTTCAGCTTGCGGTAAACAATAATGTCTGTGTTGCGGTATACAATACGGCAGGCTTCCGGGTGTATTCAGCAGACTCGCTGGGCAGCGGCTGTGTGTTTAACGCCGGTACCTCAACCGATTCTGCGGTGGATACCTCGGATGGAAGAGAGTTAAAAGAACTGTTGGATGAAAGAAACGGAGAAACCAGCATCAACCTGGTCAACCTGCGTACCAATCAGGACATGGTGGTCTATGGAAGAAAGATCCGCTCCAACCTTGTGAATTATTATCTGTTCGTCAATTCACCGCTGGAGCCGGTCGATTCCATTGTTTCCTTTTTCGGCCGGCAGTATGTACTGTTTACGATTGTGATTTTGCTTGCGGCATCCTTCATCTCCATCCTGATTGCCGACCGGCTGGTGCGGCCAATTGTGCATATGAACAAGGAGGCAGACAAACTGGCCAATGCGGATTATTCCTGTTCGTTTGAAGGTGGTTCCTTTACGGAGACAAAGGAGCTTGCGGCCTCTTTGAATGATGCCACGCATAAGCTTTCGCAGATCGATGAACTGCGCAAAGATCTGATTGCCAATGTCAGCCATGACATCAAGACGCCATTAACGTCCATTCGTGCCTATGCGGAAATGATCCGTGATATTTCCGGTGATAAGCCGGAAAAACGGGAAGAACATCTCGATGTGATTATTTCCGAAGCGGATTATCTTGACCGTCTCGTTGTGGATATGAGCGAATTAAGCAAACTGCAGAGCGGTACATATGTATTGAAAGAAGAAAACTTTGACCTGGCGGAAGTGATCCGCAATGTAGTGCGATTAAACTCGGTCATGATCGATGAAGGAAAGCTTCATATTTCCATCAACACACCGCCATCCTTAATTGTTTACGGGGATGAGACCAAACTGACGGAAGTGATTTATAACTTCCTGTCCAATGCGGTCAAGCATACCCCGGAAGGAAAAACCATTTATCTGCGAGCGTTCCGTCTGGAAGATGAAGAAACGGTACGGGTAGAAGTCGAGGATGAAGGGATAGGCATTCCGGAAGAAGAGATTCCGTTTATCTGGGATCGCTATCAGAAATCAAGCCGTTCGTTTTCCCGTTCCATGTCTTCGACAGGTCTTGGCTTATCGATTGTTAAGGCAATCCTGGATTCCCATCATGCCCGGTATGGTGTGACCTCCCAGCAGGGAAAAGGATCTCTGTTCTGGTTTGAACTGCATAATCCGGATGAAGTTGAGGAAGAAGGCTGATGGATTATCTGTTTGGAACGCCCTTCAAACTGGAACAGAACAAAGAGATGTATCACTTCAACTCGGATTCCGAACTGCTGGGACGCTTTCTGAATCTGAAGAATACCGATCGGGTACTGGATGTTGGCACCAACAACGGGGTGCTGCTGTGCTATGCGTCCATGCATAATCCAATGGAACTGTGCGGGATTGATCTGTTTCCGGAAGTCATTGCGCTCTGCCGATCCAATCTGGAATATAACGGGATTAAAGCCGAGCTCTTTGCCATACCGCTGCAGGAATTTGAACATGAACCATTTACTGCAGTTGTATGCAATCCGCCATTTTTTACAACTACAAACAATTCCCTGAAGAGTGAGAATCCATACCTCAGGGCTGCACGCCACAATGATTTTCTTTCTATACAAGAATTATTTCTTCATAGCAGAAGACTGCTGGAACCGGGCGGTTCTCTCAGTCTTGTGATTCCATATGTTTGCCTGGAAGATGTACAGCAGGCTGCGAAAGACAACGGTTTTACCCTCGTCCGGCTGGCCAGTGTTTATGATCGGCCAGGAGGGGAAATCAAACGGCTGTTAATGGAATTCCGATACGGTTCGTTTACAGAACTTCGGATCGAACCGATCCGTTATCTGGACCGGCTTCATCAGAAATCAGAGAACCTTTCCGAAAACCGCTGAAAACTGGCATTTTCTGATTGACGAGGGGAATCTGAACTGGTAATATACCTATGTTTCAGTCCTCTTGACAGGAGGTCTGTAACCGCTCAGAACAGGGTTGAAAAGTGCGAAAGCCCCCTCAATGGCGCGTCTTAAGATATGTATACAGTCAGGAGGTGTTGTAATGTACGCAGTTATCGAAACAGGCGGAAAACAGGTTAAGGTCGAAAACAATCAGGCCATTTATGTCGAAAAGCTCAATGTTGAGCCGGGTGAGACCGTAGTATTTGACAAGGTTGTTCTTGTCAGTGATGCGGCTACCAAAATTGGTACTCCTTATGTAGATGGTGCCAAGGTTACCTGCAAGGTTGAAAAGCAGGGCAAGGAAAAGAAGGTTCGTATCTTCAAGTACAAGCCGAAGAAGGGCAGTACCCGCCGTCGTCAGGGTCATCGTCAGCCGTACACAAAGCTGATCGTTGAATCCATCGAGGCTTAAAATGATTCAGGCTGTGCTTACCGAGCGTCAGGGTAAGATTCAATCCATTACCGTAAGCGGCCATTCCGGCAGTGCGGATAAAGGTGAAGATCTCATCTGTGCGGCAGTAAGTGCAATATCCTTCGGTATCTGCAATGCGCTGTATGAACTTGGCAGCGACGCATCGTGCGTCGTCGCCGATAACCGGATTGAGATTACAGTTGGTACGTCAGATGAACGTACGCAGACGATTCTTCAAACCATGGTTGTACAGCTGCAGACAGTTATGGAAGGAAACGAAACATTTCTTACAATCAGAAAAACGGAGGTGTAAATCATGAAATTCACATTAGATATTCAGTTCTTCGCATCCAAGAAGGGTGTATCTTCCACAAAGAACGGCCGTGATTCTGCAGGAAGACGTCTCGGCGCGAAAGTTGCGGATGGTCAGTACTGCTCGGCAGGTTCCATCATTTACCGTCAGCGCGGTACCCGTATTTATCCGGGTAAGAACGTCAGCCGCGGCGGTGATGACACACTGTTCGCTACTGCAGACGGTGTTGTGAAATACGAACGTCTCGGACGGGATAAGAAACAGGTATCTGTTTACCCGCAGGCTTAAGAAGAACCGATGCCCCTTGATCAGGGGCATTCTTTTTGGTTTTGTATGGAAGGAGGAGTTCAGCCATGATCGATTTTATCAAGATTAAAGTAAAAGCAGGTGACGGCGGAAAAGGCTGTGTTGCCTGGCGTCATGAAAAGTTTTATGCCAATGGCGGTCCCTTTGGCGGGGATGGCGGCAGAGGCGGTCACGTGTACATTGAAGTCGATACAAATGAAACGACTCTGACCAAGCTTCGCTTTACCCGTTCGGTAAAAGCGGGCAATGGCGAACCGGGCAAAATCAAGAAAATGCATGGGGCAGATGGAGAAGATGTCACGATCAAAGTGCCGCTTGGTACGATGGTGCGCAATGCGGCAAATGGAGATCTGCTTGCGGATCTTACAAAACCGCATCAGATCGTACTGATTGCCAAAGGCGGAAAAGGCGGTCTTGGCAACTGTCACTTTGCGACGGCGCGCAACGATGCGCCGGAATATGCACAGCCAGGCGAGATCGGTGAAAGTCTGGAGCTGCAGTTTGAACTGCGCTTACTGGCTGATGCCGGCCTGATTGGATTTCCATCAGTTGGCAAATCCACCTTTCTTTCCATCGTCACACGGGCACGGCCGGAAATTGCGGCTTACCCGTTTACGACAATTGATCCGAATATCGGAGTTGTCACACTGCCGGATGAGCGCAGCTTTGTGCTGGCGGATATGCCGGGGCTCATTGAAGGGGCAGCTGATGGCAAAGGACTGGGGCATCAGTTTCTGCGTCATATCCGCAGATGCCGGGTTCTCATTCATGTCATTGACATGAGCGGTGAAGAACGGGATCCGCTGGAGGACTATGCTATCATCAATGAAGAGCTTGTAAACTATGATCCGGAGCTGAAAGAGCGTCCGCAGATCGTAGTCGCAAACAAGATGGATACCGAGCTTGCGGAAGAAAACCTGAAACGCTTTGAAGCAGCGCATCAGGACATCAAAGTCTATCCGGCAAGCACACTGCACCATGAAGGTATTGATGCGATTCTCTATGCCGCAATGGAACAGATCGATTCTGCCAAAGCCGAAGCAGCGATGGAAGAATCCAAGGAAGAAGTAGTTGTCTATCGCTATGAACCCAAGCGCCCGGATTTTGAAATCCGCAACCTTGGCAATCATCGCTGGAAAGTGGAAAGCCCAAAAGTCGACCGTCTTGCGGAACAGGTCAACTTTGACAACGATGATGATACGTATGCGTTTGCCCAGACGCTTGCGAAAATGGGCATTGACAATGCGCTGCGGGAAGCCGGCTGTAAAGATGGCGACCAGGTCA